>DAORHS010000432.1:0-4634 GCA_035438165.1 Prosthecobacter sp. | reverse complement strand
ATCATCCTCGTCCTTGTCGTCATCAGCCGCATCGTCGGCATTATCGAGGCCGAACAGGGAGTGGACAGGGCGGCTCCAGCGGCCGCTCATCTGGCTGCGCTCGATTTTTTCCTGATAGCTGACGGAGTAGCGGGCGAAGGGCATGGCCTCCAGGCGCTCCTCGGGGATTTTGGTCCCGGTGCCCTCGCACAGGCCGTAAGTGCCGGTTTCGATGCGCTTGAGGGCCTCATTGATCTCATAGAGGGCGTCCTGTTCCTTGCCCAGGAGGCTGAGGGCGAAGTCGCGGTCATAGGCGTCACTGCCGGCATCCGCCTGATGCATGCCGAAGGCGGAGGAGTCGCCGTTTTCATTGCGGATGGTCTCGCTGGCGACGCCTTCGATGGAATTCAGGTAGGCGTCCCGCAGCTCCACGAGGCGCTGTTTTTGCTTTTTGAGGAAGGGCGTCATTTTCACCGGCCCCTTGGCGATTTCGATGGTGATGCCTTCTTCTTCACGGCCTGCGCGTGAGCGCGGCGTGCCGGCGGTCGAGACCGAGGTGCGGCCCTTCGGAACCAGCGGCGCCGGGGCGGCCTTGGCAGAAGCCTTCGCAGGAGTCTTGGCTGGAGCCGCGGCCTTCACAGGTGCCGGAGCCGGAGCAGGCTTGGCGGCTTTGGCCGGAGCGGGAGCTTTGGTGGCAGGTTTCTTGGCAGGAGCGGCGGCTTTGGCGGCGGGTTTCTTCGCGGGAACAGACTTTTTGGCGGGGGCTTTTTTCAGGACGGTTTTCTTCACAGGTTTGGGGGAGGATTTTTTGGGAGCGGGCTTTTTCGGCGCCGCCTTCTTCAAAATGGGCTTGCTCTTCGACTTCGGTGTCGGCTTGGCAGGAGCTTTCTTCGTCACGGGCTTGCTCTTCGACTTCGCCGCAGGCTTCGCTGCTTTGGCAGGAGCTTTTTTCACGGGCTTGGCAGCAGGCTTTTTAACTGCGGGTTTCTTGGATTTCGCAGGCATGGCTTTGGCAGTGTTTGGTTGGTCGATGAGCGTCTCTGTTAACGCACCTGGCCACAGGGCGGAAAAAGAGGCGCGGATTCTGGCTGTGGTTGTCAGAGCGTGCAACCAGTATTCCGAGCCCTTTCAAACGCCGTCCGTGGCTTGATCTGGCGGGTTGCACCGGTTTGCCCACAGCCTACTCTGGGCGCCATGAATGCTGAACCGCCCTCCCGTTCCGTGCTTTCCAGCCTGTGGCAGCAGATCCGTGCGGTGCTCGACCTGGTGCTGGATCTCTCTTTCAAACGCTTCGTCACTCCGCGTCTGGTGCGCATGTTGTATGTGCTGAGCCTGATGGCGGCGTCCTTCTACGCCCTGTCCTACATGTTCAGCGGCTTTCAAAACGGCACCTTCACCGGCTTGTTCCAGATGGTCACCGCCCCCCTGGCCTTCCTGCTCTACCTGATCGTCGCCCGCGTGACGGTGGAGTTGATTCTCGCGATCTTCCGCATCGCCGACCACATTGCTCCGATGGCTGACGAACCCGGTGCCAGGCCGACAGAGAGACCGGGTTCGTTCACCGATCCCGTGCCCTGACCGTCGAACGGGGTGGCTCCGATGATCGTGATCCAAGGACTTTGTGAAATTTTTCACAAAATCGGGTTGCCGCTCCTCTCTGCACCCTGATAATCGACGCGCCGATGTTCACACCCCTGCTCGCCAACTTCGATCTCATTGCGCTCGCCGCCTCGGTGGGGAAGATCGTTTTCCTGACCTTTCTGGTCATCCTCCCGCTGGTTTCGATCTCCGTTTATTTCGAGCGACGCATCTCGGCGGTGATCCAGGACCGTGTGGGGCCGAACCGCGTGGGCGTGCCGCTGACGCTGCTGGGATTCAAGAAGGACTGGCAGCCCTTTGGCATCGGCGGCCTGGCCCAGGCCGTGGCGGATGGTCTGAAGTTCATCTTGAAGGAAGACTTTGTGCCGAAGCATGTGCGCACGTTCTACTACTGGCTGGCGCCCTGCCTCACGATGGTTCCCGCCCTGCTCACCTGCGTGGTGATTCCGTTCGGCAGCGAGCTGGACCTGTCCTTCCTCGGAGTGGCGGAGCCGATCAAACTGGTCATCGCCGATCTCAGTGTCGGCCCTCTTTTCACCTTTGCCATCGCCTCGCTCGGTGTTTACGGCATCGTGCTGGCGGGCTGGTCGTCGAACTCCAAATATCCCTTCCTCGGCGGCGTGCGTGCCAGCGCGCAGATGATCTCGTATGAAATCTCGCTGGGTCTTTCGGTGATTCCCGTGTTCATGATCTTCGGCGAGCTGAACCTCACGAAGATGTCCGCCTTTCAGGATGCCAACGGCTGGCTGCTGCTGCCGCTGTGGGGCGAAGGCCTGAGCCTCGCACGCTGGGTGCTGCTCATTCCGATCTTCATTTCGTTCGTCATTTTCACCGTCTCGATGTTTGCCGAAACGAACCGCCTGCCCTTCGACCTCGCCGAGTGCGAAACGGAGCTGGTGGCCGGCTATCACACCGAATACAGCTCGATGAAGTTCGCGCTGTTCTTCCTGGGCGAGTATGCGGCGATGATCATCGGCTCCGGACTCGCGGTGACGCTGTTTCTGGGCGGCTGGAGCATTCCCTGCTGGCCGCTGCTGGAACAAATCATCCCGCTGAAGCTTCATTTCACCCCGGGTGACACGCCGCTCTACACCGCGCTGCTGCACATCGCGACGTTCTTCGCGAAGGTGTTCTGCTTCATCGTGTTCTTCATCGTCATCCGCTGGACCCTGCCGCGTTTCCGCTTCGACCAGCTCATGGCGCTCGGCTGGAAGGTGTTCTTCGAGCTCGCCCTCGCGAACGTCTTCCTCACCGCGCTGCTGATGTGGTGGTTCCCGCTGAAGTGAGCCATTTTTCGCCCGTCAAGGCGAGCAGTGCCCCGATGAAGCCGCCAATCGTGTCGGCGGCCCAGTCCCACACATCGCCACCGCTGCGTCCGGGAGTGAAGGTTTGATGCCATTCGTCGAGCCCGCCAACGACGGAGCAGAACAGCACGGTCATGAGAATGGCGGTCGTCCTGCCCCTGGCGCAGCCGGCGAGCCGCAGACCGAGGAGAAAACACAGGCCGCCGGCGGCGAAGTAGAGCGTGTGTTCGAATTTGTCGATGCCTCCAAACTTCGCGGGCGAAGGCAGGCTGCTCTGGGAGGACAGCCAGTAGAGCAAGCCTGCCCACAGCAGAATCAAGGCGTGCCAAAGCGCGGGTGCGGAAAGAATACGCGGCGGTTGCATCGTGCGCGGTGTATCACTGGCGTGAGGAACCGCAAGCGGGATTCATGCCGCCCGCAAAGCGATAGACATTCCCGCGCCCTCGCGTTACACCTCGCCCGTCCAACCCTACCATCCATGAAACTGCACCTCGCTCTCGCCGCCTTCTTCGCCGCCCTTTCCCTCGCCAGCGCAGGAGAAACGGAAATCTTCAACGGCAAAGACCTCACCGGCTGGGAAGGCAACAAAGACCTCTGGAGCGTGAAGGACGGCGCCATCACCGGCATCACGCCGCCTGACCCGGCTGATCCGAAGAAAGGCATCATCAAGCACAACACCTTCCTCGTCTGGAAAGGCGGCAAGGTGGGTGACTTCGAACTGACGTTCCAGTACCGCATCGAGAAGGGCAATTCCGGCGTGCAGTACCGGAGCAAGGAACTGGCCCCGGGGCCATTTGGCCCGATCATCAGCGGTTATCAGGCGGACTTTGAAGCGGGAAAAACCTACAGCGGCATCCTCTATGAAGAGAAGGGGCGCGGCATCCTCGCCAAACGCGGTGAGAAGACGGTCATCAAACCCGGCCCGGACGGCAAAAAGCCGGTCGTCGAGGTGACAGGGAGCGTGGGGGACAGCGCCGCGATCCAGGCGGCCATCAAGGATGAAGACTGGAACGAGTACCGCATCGTCGCCAAGGGCAGCCACGTGCAGCATTTCATCAATGGCATGCAGACCGTCGATGTGACCGATGATGACGCCTCCAATGCGCCAAAGGAAGGCCTGCTGGCCCTGCAAATCCATCAAGGCCCTCCGATGATGGTGCAGTTCAAGAACTTCAAGCTCGTCGAGACGAAGTAGCCGTGCTTTGTTGCCCCCGTCATGACACGACTGCTTTTCTCCGCCCTTTTTCTCTTCACCTGCGGCTTCGCCGCGAAGGCCGCCGCAGACACCGAATACCTTGTGGTCAGCGGCGGGCCTGCGGTAAGGCGGTTTGAAGATCTACGCCGGCCGGGGGAGCAGCACGACCGCTGGTGGGGTAATTTCATCCGCACCGCACGTGTGCGCATGCAGGATATTCATGCCAGCGCGCCCGCAGGCACGCACATCACCTGGCTGGTGTATCGGGACGGCTATGTACGCCGCGCGGCCGAGGAGCATCAGCCGCTGATGCAGAACATCGAGTCAGTACCGAAGGCCTACCCTTTCATCAATCTCGTCTGGTTCCGCTCAACGGACGAGCTGATCCGCTACATCAACCACGGCCCCAAACGCGGCAGCATGAAGATCTCGGGTTTCGAGTTCTTCGGCCACTCGAACAAGTACAGCTTCATGTTCGACTACAGCTCCGACACCTACGCCACCTCCACCGCATGGCTGCATCAGAACGACCTGCGCAAGATCAGTGGCAGCGCCAT
>DAORHS010000431.1:0-4649 GCA_035438165.1 Prosthecobacter sp. | reverse complement strand
GTGCGCATGGTGAATCCTGACGACGGTGAGACCATCTGGACCATCAACAACACCTTCGCCGACCTCGAAAGCAAGCCGGACGCCTGGCTGGAGAAGGCCTTCTTTGACGTGCAGAAAATCAAGTCCGTCGAAGTCACCGCCGCCAAGCCGGAAGACTCCTGGAAGGCCTCCCGCGCCGACGCGGAGACCACCGAGTTCGCCCTCGAAGGTGCCAAGCCCGGTGAGAAGATCGACGCCGGCAAGGTCTCCCTCGCCACCCTGCTTTCCGGTCCCACCTTCAACGACGTGCTCGCCAAGGACAAGACTGCCGCCGCCCTGAAAGACGCCGTCAAGGTCAAGATCGTCACCTTCGACGGCTTCACCTACAACGTGCAGGCCGCGAAGCAGGCCGGCAAGGACGGCACCGGAGACAAGTATTACCTCTCCGTCTCCGTCAGCGCCGATCTTCCCAAAGCCCGCCCTGCCGTGAAGGACGAGAAGGAGGAGGACAAAAAGACAAACGACGCCGCCTTCGCCGAAGAAAAGAAGAAGCTGGAGGACAAGCTCGCCGCCGAGAAGAAGCTCGAAGGCTGGGTCTATGAAGTCAGCGAGTACACCATCAGCAACCTCCTCAAGAAGCGCGGCGAAATCCTCGCCGAACCGGACAAGAATCCGCCCGCCTCACCTCCGGGTACTGCGGCCCCAGCCTCCTCCCTGCCGGACGTCAGCAAGATGCTTCAGGGCCTCAAACCCGCCCCTGCCGCCCCCGGATTGACCCAGCCCTCCTCACCGCTGCCCGAGACGCCGAAGCCTGAGATCAAACCCGCTCCCGCTCCCGGCTCCAATCCCGTCACCGGCGAAAAACCCGCCCCTCCCGCCAAGCCCGAAGCCGACGCCAAGAAGTAGCACAACCCCAAGGAGCGGGGGCATCCTGGCCCCGCCTTCTTGCTCAGGCCTTGTCAGGGAAGGGGGACGGTGTCCGCAGTCTGCTCCTCCCAGCGGGCGAGGAGCCAGAGGACGTCGGAGAGGTGGTTGAGGAAGCGGATGATTTCCACGTTGGGCATGCCGTCGCGCGTGCCCTCGAGGTCAATGACGCTGCGCTCGGCGCGGCGGCAGGCGACGCGGGCGAGATCGGCATAAGCGCCGCTCATGACACCGGCTTCGCCGGGCAGGGCCCAGCCCTTGATCTTCATCGCGCCTCCAGCCTCGAGCCGCGCCACCCAGTCGTCGAGCCAGGTGACGTTGGTGGCGGAGATGCGGTCGGGGTGGGTCTCCGCGTAGCGTGCTTCATCGCCGGGCGGCGTGGCGAGTTCGCCCATGAGGCCGATGAGCCAACGCTGGACCTGCGGGATGATTTCCTGCGTCTCCGCACGTGCGGCGGCGACGCGCAGCGGGCCGAGGGCGGCGTTCAATTCATCCACCACACCGAGGGCATGGACACGGGGGTGGGATTTGGCGAGGCGGCAGCCGAACAGCAGATCGGTCTGCCCTTTGTCTCCTTTGCGGGTGGCGATGGACATGGAATGAAATGACGAAATCAGAATGACGAATGACGAACCGAGGTGATGGAGCGATGGATGTGGCGAGCCGGGGATCACTCGTCGGGGAAGGTGTTTTTCGGCGGTTCATTCGCCGGGGCGGCGAAGGCGGGAGCGGGAACAGGGAGTGTGAATGTTTCGCCTTTGCGATGGGCGCGCACCATCCAGCCAAACAGAAGCGCCAGCAGAAGGATGGCGGCGAGACGGGCTGAACGGGAGGACAGCATGGGACGCCGGCTGTGTTTAACCTCCTTTGCCCTGCCTGTGGCGTTCGAGCTCGCGGCTGGCACGTTCCAGCGTGCGCCGCTCCTCCTCGGTGAGGCTGTTGATGCCGTGCTGGCTGATCTTGTCGAGGATGGGGTTCACTTCGTCCTCGATCAGGGAGACGAGGGGGCGCACCGGGCGGGCCGGGGGCGAGGATTCGGCCTCACTTTCAAGATCAAGCACGGGACGTACGCGGGCGCGTGCCATGGCGGGCCGGCGGCCGGGGCGGATCTCGGTCGGCTGCCACTGGCTGGCATAAGTGAGCGGACGTCCGCCGTAGCCGAGGCTGCGTGCATAGAACCAGCCCAGCGCCGCACCACCGAGATGGGCGAAGTAGGCGATCTGCAGCCCTTCGGGCAGCACATGAAACACCACGCCGACGAGACCAAAGACGAGCTGAATGAGGAAGAGCCCCTTCGCGAGCGTCCACAGCCGCAACTGCACAGGAATGACGAAGTAGATGAAGGCGGTGATCCTCTCCTCCGGCAGCACCACGGCCAATGCCATCAGCAGGCCGAAGGCGGAAGCCGAGGCGCCGATGAGCGGCGTGGTGGTGTCTCTCTGCACGAAGCCGTTCACCGCCATCTCCGCCGCCGCGCCGACGATGCCGGAGAACAGGTAGATCAGCGCAAAGTGGAGGCTGCCAAACAACTGCTGCACGCCGCGACCGGCGAACCACAGCAGCATCATGTTCAAAAAGAAGTGCGCCACGCTGCCATGGACGACCATGTAGGTGAAGAGGGTCCAGACTTGACCATGAGTCAAAGCATCGACGCTGATTCCTCCGAAAGGATAGAAGTCGTTTCCCCACATTTGGCCGAAATAGCCAAACACATGCTGCAGGACGAACACTGCGGCATTGATCCCCAGGATGATCTGGAAAGCCGTGAGCCCCCGCACCGCTCCGGCAAAGGAATGGGAGGAGTCTTCGCGCATGTAGTCGCGGTCATACAGGGCCATGGCCGGGAATGTGCGCGAGCCCGCGCCCTGTGCGAGGTTTTTTTCACCCCCGCCGATGACAAGCGTCTCCGGGTCGGTTACGCTCGTTTTCACCGCATGAAAACGACCTCCGACTCCCTGCTTGACGCCGTTTCCCAACGAGGTGCGCACGACGCCGCCGATCTGCTGGAAAAAGCCTCCGGGGAGGACGCCGCCCACGTGCTGCAGCGGCTCAATCCCATGGTGGCCCAGCAGGTCATGGCCGAGATGGAGGAGGAACCGCGGACGGCGGCGATGACGTTTGTCCCGCTGCACAAAGCCAGGCAGTGGGCCAGAAACCGCGAGTTTCCCGAGGACAGCGTGGGCTGGCTGATGGAGGCGCCGGTGGCCGTGTTCAAACCCGGGGCCACGGCGCGCGACACGATCGAAGAGGTGCGCAAGCTGGCGAAGAAGGCCTTCATCACCTACGGCTACATCACCGACGACCATGACCGGCTGCTGGGCCTGCTGGTGATGCGCGATCTCATGCTCGCCGCTCCGGACGCCCGGCTCGAAGACGTGATGGTGCGGGAGCCCTTCACGCTGGATCCGGACATGGAACTCACCGATGCGATGAAGGTCGTCGTGAACAAGCACTACCCGGTCTATCCCGTCTGTGACAAAGAAGGCATGCTGCTGGGACTGGTGCGCGGTCAGACGCTGTTCGAAGCGCGTGCGATTGAGATCAGCGCGCAGGTCGGGTCGATGGTCGGGGTGGAACGTGAGGAGCGTCTCTCCACGCCGCTGCTGCGCAGCCTGCGCTTCCGTCATCCCTGGCTGCAGATCAATCTGGTGACCTGTTTCGTGGCCGCAGCGGTGGTGGGCGTGTTTCAGGGAACACTCGACCGCATGGTGCTGCTGGCAGTGTTTCTGCCGGTGCTCGCGGGCCAGTCCGGCAACACCGGCTGCCAGGCGCTCGCGGTGGCGTTGCGCGGCATGACGCTCGGTGATCTGAAAGCGGGCGAGGAACGCCGGCTGGTGATTAAAGAGGGGCTGCTCGGCTTGTTCAACGGGATGCTGGTGGGCGTTTCCGCCGGCATTGGCATGTGGGTCTATGCGCGCATGAACCACAACCCCAGCGCCTTCATGCTCGCCTGCGTGGTGTGGCTGGCGATGACGGCGAGCTGTGTCGTCAGCGGCCTGAGCGGCGCGCTGATCCCGCTGACGCTGCGGAAGTTCGGCGCGGATCCCGCCACGGCGTCGAGCATCTTCCTCACCACGGCCACGGATGTCATCAGCATGGGCACCTTTCTCGGTCTGGCGACGCTGCTGGTGCCATGATCGTGATGGAGAGAGCGGAGTGGCACGCGCGCATGCGGGCGCATGAAGCACGCGTCGCCGCGCATGCGGATGCCTTTGTGGACCGCCGCAGCCGCGGGACGAAGCATCCGGTGCATGATTTTCTTTTCACCTACTACAGCTTCGCGCCTGCCAAGCTAAAGCAATGGGTGCCGCCGCTCGGTGCGGGCATCGAGATTGCCGCCGCCGATCTGGAAGCCTGCCCCTGGCTGCAAAGCGACCGCTTCATTCGCGAGGGCAGCATGCTTCGTGTTGATGAACGCCGCTTTACGAATCGTGAACGCGAGTTCGCCGCGTGGGTGGCGATGCTTTGCACGCGCATCCTCGGCAGGGCAGGGAGGGTCACCTGCTTCGGGCTGCATGAGTGGGCGATGGTGTATCGAGGCGAGGAGGTGCGGCATTCGGAGGTGCCACTGCGGTTGAGTGCGGCGGAGGTGGAGGCGTTTGTGGAGTCAAGGCCGTTTGTGTGCTCGCATCATGATGCGTTTCGGTTTTTTACGGCGGCGGCGCGTCCGTTAAATCGGGTGCAGCCTGCGTACAATAAAATGCATGAGATGGAGCAGCCGGGGTGTTTGCACACGAACATGGATC
>DAORHS010000430.1:0-4661 GCA_035438165.1 Prosthecobacter sp. | reverse complement strand
CTGCACGCGCGACATGTCGAGCGTCTCGGCACACTTGTTGAAATGATGCCCTTCGCGGTCCTCGGGCAGCATGTCGCGGATGTCGAGACTCGGGAGCTGGAGCACATCGCGGAGATTCTGCTCGTATTCGTCGCGATTCAGCCGACGCAGCGGCCCGCGGCCATGCGCGACGACTTCGGCGTGATCCACCGCATGAATCGAGCTGGCGAGCGACTTCACCAACGCGGCGCGTTGTTCCGCAGATAAATCCCCGGCCTTCGGCGGCATCTCGCCTTTCTCAACGCGGTCATGAATGCGAATCCAGCGTTCGCGCGTGGTGGGATCGGCGAGATCAAACTTCAGCACGGTGAGATCGAGGGCGCCCTTCTTGATTTCGCCATCATGGCACTCGATGCAGCTCTGCTCGATCTGCGGCGGCACCGTTTGAGATTGCACCGCAGAGAGGGGGAGAGCGCAGAGAATGGAGAAGAAGTGCTTCATCGTTTCACATTGAGGCATTCGCCGAGGTGATCGCTGTCGTAGGCGTGGACGTTGGTGATGCGCATCTCCTCCATGCCGGTGCTTTTCTCGACACTGCCTTCGATTTGATCGACCAACTGCTCGCGCGTGAGCCCCCAGACGACTTGGCCATCGGTGGTGATTTCGGCGAGGAGATCGCGGCCTTCGTCAGCGGTTTTGAGGTGGAAGTCACCGCAGGCGATGAGGATGTGGCCGTTGCTCAACAGCGACATGCCGAGCAGATAGCGGCAGGAGAGGCTGAGGTCTTCAATCGTCCAACAGCGCTTCGTTTTTCCTGCCGCGTCGATGTGGAGCAACTGACAACCGGTGGAAGTGGCAACGAACAGCGATCCATCGCCCGGCTGCAACATGGCAAAGGCTTTTTTCACGGTGGGCGTGGGCTTCAGCAGCGGATCGAGCGGGATCGTTTGTAACAGCCTGCCGGTCTTTGTTTCGACCTTGAGCAGCGTTTTGCGTCCGTATTGGCCGACCCAAAAGGCGTTCTCACCCGGCACGACGCGGATCATGCGATAGCGAAAGTGCAGGGGATCGTCTTTGAGATCGGGCAGCGGTGTTTCACTCACGACGGCCCCGCTGCGGTCCACGATGCGTATCTGACAAACGCCGCTGTCCATGAGCGCGAACTGCGAACCGCCTTCGAGCACGGCGACACTGTTTGCCTCCGCGCCTTTGGCACCAGCACGCGCCTTGTGATCCAGCACGAGCTTCTTCGCCGCATCAAACACGGCCAGTCCACCTCGATGCGCATAGGCGATGCCGCCATCCGGGAGACGCCACGCATCATAGATGCCGCCATGGCCGGGATGCTTGATCAGGTTGGTGACTTTGCCAGATTGATTGACTTCGATGACCTGGTTGTCCGCAGCGAGCAGGAAGCGCTCTTCGGCATGAAGCGAGAGCGCGAAGGATAGAATCAAGAGTGGTGCTTTCATGCCTTGGCGAGTTGAGGGTTGAGCTCAGCGGCGGCCATCATGCCTGCTTTCTTCACCACAGGCGCGAGTTTGATCATGCGCTCCTCGCTGAGGCGCTGGCTGGGAGCGGTGATCCACAGGCTGGCGATGGCGTGGCCCTCGGCGTCGAGGATGGGCGCACCGAGGCAGTGGTGGCCTTCCAGATGCTCGCCAGCATCGACGGCCCAGCCTTGGCCGCGCACGGCTTCGAGACATTTGAGGAAGTCTTTGCGGTTCGAGATCGTCCACGGCTGGAAGCGCTCAAATTTCATGCCCGCGATGACCGCATCACGCTCCGCCTCCGTCATGAAGGCCAGCATCACCTTCCCCGGCGCGCTGGTGTGCAGCGGGAAGCGAGTGCCGCGCTCGACGTAAAACTTGATCAAGGCCCGGCCGATCACGCGCTCCAGCACGATGCCCTCGCTGCCGCTGATCATGCCGAGATGCGCGGCCTCGCCCGTCTGATCGCTGAGCCAGCGCAGGGCGGGCAGGGCGGCCTCCGCCAGCGGCACGTCATCCACCACGGGCTGGCAGAGTTTCAGCATGGCCGGGCCGATGCTGAAGCGCTTCTCCGCATCCCGCACGACGTAGCCATGCGCTACGAGCGACTGCGTGACGCGATAGACAAAATTCACGGACAAGCGCAGCTCCGCCGCGATCTCCGAAAGCGTCAAACCACCAGGATGAGCGCCAAGACAGCGCAGAACGGCCAGCGCACGATCAAGGCTGGGCGTGCTGAAACCGGAATCATGAACGGTGGCGGCTGGTTGGCGGCGTGCGGGACGCTTGGCGGGCATTTTCTATATTTGATGTTGGGTGCAAATATAGAAACAAGGATTCCGCCCCGCTTCTTTCATGCCAAGCCCTCAACGCGGACCGGCGGCCCGAGCGCATAACATCCATCGACGAGATGCCGCGGCTATAGCAGCTCGCAAAACCCATTTCCGTTTAGCGGGCTGTCTCTGGCGCGAAAGTCATGGGCTCCGACGGCGGCTGGCTGGGGACAGCCAGCCCTACCCGCGCTGGGTTGGCGCGTGCCCGGCGCGAGGTAGGGAGGCTTGTCCTCAAGCCTCCGCCGAATGTCGCCTCGCGTGCTTGTCGGAAATCCGTTTTGGAAAACGCTATACCACGTCGGCAGCAGCGCGACGTACCGACCGCCGCTGATGAGCAACAACTCGTCGATGCAGAACGCACAGCAGGCTTCAAACGGGGCATCATTCCCGCCGCACTGCGGAGCGCAACCCACGCGTGCGCGGAACAGGCCGTCACGGCTTGCGTTTGACGATCTCGGTCGTGTCCAGTACCTCGCCACGCAGGCTTTTGAACTGGAGTTTCATCGTGGGAGCACCCGCCGTGAGGGTTAGCAGGAGGTAATTGTCCACGCGAGCGTGGAACTTGGATTGGGGGTCTTTGTAGAGGTCGCCGTCGCCTTTGAGGCAAGTGTTGTAATAAGGGAGGCCGCCGCTGAGATCGGCACGATCCGCGAAGTAGCCGAAACCGGTGACGAGGGCGCTGCCTTTGCGGAAATGCGCGTGCCACGCGCCTTTCGTGAGTCCGCCGACTTGCGTTTGCTTTTCGTTCATCAAAGTGAGCACAAAGCTGCTCGTGCTGGCGGCCATGGTTTCAGCGTACCATTGGAACTGTGGTGAGTCAGGCTGCCAGGCGTGGCAGGTCTGCCATGTGGTGCCGAAGTCCTGGATGTGATTGAGGTCGAGCGCGATGAAACGCAGATCGAAGCCGGGGAGGTCGAAGCGCCATTTCCATTCATCGCCGGGGAGGGCGAAGAACTCGCGATACGCAGTGGCTTCCACGTCATAAACGGCCTGCGCGGGCGGCTTGGGGCCGCGGCCAGTGATCTCGCGGTCGTGATTGCCGAGGATCGGCATGAAGGGTGTGCGGCGGAAGAGATCGCGGTTGGCGTCGATGAGGGCGCTGAAGGCTTTCGTGCCTTCCTTGCCCTTCTCATGCAGGCTGGCGACATTGTCGCCGACGGTGAGCAGCAGATGTACATCGTCTTTGACGATGGCGCTCACGTCCTTGCCCGGCGCATAACCCCAGTCGCCCACGATGGCGATGCGGAGGTCTTGGCTCGGGTAGCCTTTGAAGCTGGACACCGTCGAAACGTCCTCGCCACTCCGCACACGGTAGTGATAGACCACGTCTCGCTGCGCCAGCGGGATCTCGACATGATGCAGGGTCGCTTTGGATTCGGAAGCCACGCGCTTTCCGAGCGCCTCGCTGGTGCCAAACTCGACGACGGAATCGCTGGGTGCATCGGTTTCCCAGTTGATGACGATCTTCGAGGGATCGCTCGTCGCATGTGTGAGCCAGATGCGCTCGATGGGCGCGGCGCAAACAGTGGACGCAACGAGGAAGAACAGCGGCCGACAAATCATTTGGCGAGAATCTCCTCCAGCACGCGGCCGTCCTGCTGTGGCAGCTTCAAATCCATGAGTTTCGCGATGGTGGGGGCCACATCGAGATTGGCCATGCGTTCAAGCACGACGCCTTTCTTGATGCCACGACCACTGGCGATGAAGATGCCGTCGAGGTCGGGGTCGCCGTTGAAGAAGCCGTGCGTGCCGCCGTAGTTTGTGGTGGGCGCGGTCACAGCATCGCCAGCGGCGGCGTTGTTGAAGGCGTGGCCGTCCTTGGCGTAGAGCACGAGGTCGCCCATGCCCTGGTTTTCCTCCGGCGTCGGCATGCCGAGCGTGTGGCCGTCCTTGCCTTCGATCACGCGGTCCACGCCTTCGGTCTGCGCGAACATTTCCTTGATCTTCGGCAGCAGCTCGGCCTTGCGGGCGGGATCGTTCACATAGACGAAGGCCATGCCGCCCTGGGTCATGCAAAAGGCGTCGCATTTGTTGATCGTGGGGCCAAGGGCGGTGACGAGGCCGGCTTTTTTGAGCACGACGTTCGGATAGACATACTTCGACACTTTTTTGAAACCGTGATCAGTGGCGATGACGAAGGTGGTGCGGTCACGCAGGCCGCTTTCATCCACCGCTTTGATCAAATCGCCAACGAGCTTGTCAGCGTAGGCCAGCGCGGTGTGGCTGGCCATAGTGCCGGGGCCGTAGGTGTGGTGCGTGGCGTCGGTGTTGAGTGTGTGATAGAGCAGAAGGTTGGGTTTGTGAGTCTTGAAGATGTGGATCGCGGCCTTGGTCCACATGTTGTCGAGAAAGGTCACGC
>DAORHS010000429.1:0-4662 GCA_035438165.1 Prosthecobacter sp. | reverse complement strand
AAATGCCTTGTGGGCGCATGAGGGAACCTACGCGAGTTCAGGGGCCAAACTCACGAACGGGCATCTTATGGTTTCAATCTCCCACGGATTCAGGGCGACCACGGATTGGAAACCGATCAGAACATCCGTGGTCGTCCTGAATCCGCGGGATACTTCCCCTCCTTCAGTCCTTGCTCAGGTATTCCTGCGCCTTCTTCCGAGCGATGGCGATCTCGGCCTCATTTAGACTGAAGCCCGTCGTGCCAGACTGCATGAGGTTTGTATTGTCCTGCCGATGCTTCAAACCGAGCGCGTGACCGAACTCATGCGAGGTGACACGCGGCAGCGGTTCATCGAGTCCGCCGGGCACTTCACGCAGCTTCGCGGTGTCCTTCACGACGACGGGTTCGCCATAATAAAACCCGTTGGGTGTCACCTCCTTCACATAGCAGACATCGATGGCTTTCGGACTGAGCCTCTCCTTCGGAATCATCGAATGCACGCGATCAAACTCCGGCTTTATCCGCATCTCCGGCGGCATCGGGACGGCTGTCGTCGGGCCGATGGACTCGATCTCAAACTGAATGCCCGCCTGTGACCAAACTTTGTTCACCTTGCCCATGATGCGTTTCACGTCGGACTCGATGAGAGTCGTGTGCATCTCAGGGATCGAGTCTGATTGCACGGGATGAATCCGCACCGGCAGTTTGATCACCGGCAGCTCCTCGGCGCTCAAACGCAGCGACCACACCTCGCTCGACATCGGTCTCGCGTGTCCACCCGCTACCCACAGATTGTCTTTGAAGACAAAAGCCGAATGCTCATGCCGCGCCTTCCAGCAGGTCTTCGTCTCAAGTCGCTGCCAGTTCTTGCCATCCGCGCTGTGCCACGCGTCGCCAAAGTTGTCCTTGTCCTTCGACCAGCCGCCGAGCACCCACATCCGCCCGCGATACACCGCCGCGCTGAACCACAGTCTCGGCTCCCATGGCGCTTTCTCCGTTTCGCAGGTCCAGTTCACTCCTTCGCTGGATGACCACACATCGTTCTTCGCGTGGTAGGTCGGCACATAATTCCCTCCGCCGAGAATGTAGATCTTGTCGTTCAGCGTGACGGCTTGGTGATAGGCGCGCGGCGTCCATGCGGCCTTCGCCGTCTCCTGCTTCCATGATTTTCCGTCAGCGGAGGACCACACATCATTTTTCAAACTTGTGTCATCTCCAAAGTAGTAGTTCTCCGTGCCGCCGAGCATCCAAATCCGTCCGCGATGCTCCACCAGTCCCGCTGCGAGCCGTGGTGACCATCCGGCGTTCGCAGTCGCCTGCTCCCACTTCACGCCATCACCCGAAGCCCACACTTGATTGCTCGCCGAATGCCCCGGCAGCCTGCCTTTATACCAGCCGCCCATGATCCACATCTTGTCCGCAAAGGTGATGTTCATCGGCAGATCGCTGTGCAGCCACGGCGCGTTCTTCTCGACCAATTTCCAATCTTTGCCATTGCCTGAAGACCACACATCACGCGGTGGTTCTGCGAACGACTGGAACCATCCACCGCCGATCCAGAGCTGGTCTTTGAAAACCCACTCCGCCTGCGAATCGCGAGCCTGCCATGGCGCTGTGCCTTCCAGCACCCAGTCGGGAGCCGTTGTTTCCTGAGCGTATGCGGATGCCAGCGAAAGGGCGGCGAGGAGGAGCAGTTTCATGGAGCGGTGAGGGTTCATTGGATGCCGAGTTTCAGAAGGCGAATCGCGTTGCCGCGATGGATTTTGTATTGCACGTCGTCGGGCAGATTCATGGCGGCGAGGATGTCGAACTGCGGGATCTCCTGGCCGGGTGCGAGGTAGTCGCTGCCGAAAAGCAGACGGTCGGCACGGCGCAGGACGAACTCTCGCGCTGCCGCCGGGTCACGCGTGAGCGCGATGGCACCGCCGGGCTCGGAGAGATCGCCGTAGAGATTCGGGCAGGCATCCATGAGGCGGTCAAGCGCGCCGCCGGGCGTGATGGCGCGCGGCACTTTTGGATAGCGGCCGAAGTCCTCCTTCGTGGCATCGCCGGAGATGGAGGACCAAAAGCCGCACGCATGGCCGATGAGCGGGAGTTTCGGGAATGCCTTCAGCGCATTCTCCAAGCGCGGCAGGCCGACCGTATCGATGCCGCGCAGATCGTCGAGATGGAAAAGGATCGGCAGTTCGAGCGCATCGCACGCTTCATAGAGCTGCATCATCTGCGGATGATCGAACGGCAGGCCGACCTTGTGCTCGCCGAGTCCGCGCGCGCCGGCGTCCTTGTAGCGCTTGAGGATGTCGATCAGACCTTTTGTGCCTGCGACGTGGCCTTGTCGCGTGGGGAAAGTCTTGGTCGCGGTGGGATCGACCGTCACACGCGGATCGAGGCAGCAGAAGGCGATCAGGCGGTCGGGATGCGCCCGCGCAGCATCAAGCGCCGCATCATTGGTTTGCAACGGATGCAGTGTGGGCGCGGACTCGGGCGAGACGAGCGGCTGGATCACCGCGCGCTCGACATCATGCGCGTCCATCCATTCGAGCAGCCCCTTCGCACCGACGAGGCGCGTGAAATAGAGATGCGTGTGGATGTCGATGTATTTGTGCTTCGGGCGCACAGGCGACGCGGCGGAGGCTCCGAGCGCGGCGAATGCGGAGGTGGCGAGGAAATGACGGCGGGAGCAGTTCATCGGAGTGATCGATTTGAAGCTGTTGATTGATCAGCGTGCCGCAGGCTTCAGCACGCCGTTGATGAAACGATAAGCCAGTTCACGCGCTTCAGGCGGGAAGCCGTGGCCGCCTTCTGGATAGTCCGCCATGATCCGGTTCTCCGCGCCGAACAAGCGATACACGCCAGAGGCTGCGGCGAGGCAACGCTTCACGCTTTCGACCCGGAAATTGCTGTCGCTGATCGGCGCATGCACATAGAGCGGCCTCGGGGCGAGAGCGGCGATCACCTCGGGGAAGTCGAAGGGCATTTTGTTCGGGTCTTTGCCGTAAACATCCTGGATGCGCATCATGTAGCGCGGCTGGCACCAGCCCTTCAAATCGCCGCCCATGTAGTCGTGGAAGGAGTCAAATCCCGAACTCGTCACCATCACCTTCAGTCGCGTGTCGAACGCGCCGACAAACAGAGAATTGTGCCCGCCCAGCGAGACGCCCACGCACCCGATGCGATTCTTGTCCACCTCTGGCAACGACTCCAGCAGGTCCACCGCGCGCATGTGGCTCCAGATGCCCATCATCGTTCCGCTCGCAAATCCAACGGTTGAGGGATCAATCTGATTGTCGCCAAGCAGCGTGTAGTCTGGTGCGATGGTCACATAGCCACGCTCGGCAAGCTCAAGCGTGTAACGCGGATAATCGGCGCCGAGGCCCGCCGTCCGGCCGCGCCCTCCGCCGGTTCCCTGAAGGCAAAGCATTGCTGGAGCGGAGGATTCCTTCAAGTTGTGTGGAATGAGCAGGTAGGCCGGCACGCGGTAGTTCTTCGCCGCTGCATACGTGATTTTTTTGCGCGTCAGTGTGGGCAGCGTCTCCGTCTCCAGCACCTGCACATCTAGTGGCACGTGACTGTCCGCCCCTGGCAGCGGACCCATCACCTGCTGCATGTTTTGCAGGATGTGCTCACGCCGGCGCTGCCAGTCCTGGGTGTTGCTCACCGGATGTTCCGTGCCTTGTCCGTCGCGCCAGACGAGCAGCTTCATTTTGTCGGGATAAAAAGGCGCGGGCTCGGCGGCCGTGGCGAGTGATGTGTGGCCGAGAAGAAAGCCCATCACACAGGCGGTGAGATGGATTGGGAGGCGTGGCGGAGTCCGGTGCATCGAATGGAGTTCTTGGTTGGAGATGGTCATGCGAGAATGTTCTTCACCACTTTCCCAAACACATCCGTGAGGCGGTAATCGCGTCCGGCGTGGCGGTAGGTGAGCTGTTCGTGGTTGATGCCGAGCAGATGCAGGATCGTGGCCTGGAGATCGTGAACGTGGACGGGATCATGTGCGACGTTGAAGCCGAAATCATCCGTCGTGCCATGCACATGCCCGCGCTTCACGCCGCCACCGGCCATCCAGAGGCTGAAGGCGTTCGGGTGGTGGTCGCGGCCTTCCTTGCCTTTGTTGATGCCGCGCCGCACCTCGCCCATCGGCGTGCGGCCAAACTCACCGGCCCAGATGACGAGCGTGTCGTCGAGCAGACCGCGTTGCTTGAGGTCTTTGAGCAGCGCGGCGGCACCTTGATCGGTCATGGCGCAGTTGTTGGCCAGGCGGTTGTTCAGATCGCTGTGATGATCCCAGGTGCTGTGGACGAGATGCACGAAACGCACGCCGCGCTCGACCATGCGCCGCGCGAGCAGGCAGTTCGTGCCAAAGGCGCGCGTCTTGTCCGCGTCCAGGCCATACATCGCACGCGTGGCGGCGGACTCGTCTTTGAAGTCGAGCAGTTCCGGCGCGGCGCTTTGCATGCGAAAAGCCATTTCATAACTGGCGATGCGCGAGGCGATCTCAGCGTCGCCAGTGCGTTGCTGATGCATCTGATTGAGATCGCGCAATGCATCGAGCCGCGCCCGCTGCGTGGCGGTGCTGATGCCGGGAGGACGGCTGAGATGAAGAATCGGATCGCCGCTATTGCGGAAGGTCACGCCGCGATACGTCGAAGGCATGAAACCGCTGCTCCACAGCGAGCTGCCC
>DAORHS010000428.1:0-4699 GCA_035438165.1 Prosthecobacter sp. | reverse complement strand
TTGTTCTGTGTTTGGGGCCGCCAGCAGGCGGCTATGACCCGCTGAACATCTCCAGTTGTTCCAGTCGCTTGTCCTCCTGCTCCTGGTTCTTGATGTACGCTCGCACCGCCGCCTCATCTCGTCCCACCGTTGAGAGGAAGCAGCCCCTCGCCCAGAAGTGCTGCCCGACAAAGTTGCGTCGTCGCCCTCCGTTCGTCCGAGCCAGATGAATCGCGCTCTTGCCCTTGATGTAAGCCCACCACCTGCGACACCGCATACTTCGGCGGCACGCTCAGCAGCATGTGCACATGATCAGGCATCAGATGCCCCTCCTCCACCCGGCATTCCTTTTGCTCCGAAGCGACCGGAATACCGCTCCCAAATACGGCCGCAGCTCTTTGTAGAGCACCTGGCGGCGGCACTTCGGGATGAAGACCCCATGATATTTACATTCTCATCTCGTATGATTGTGTCACTTTGAGCGGTCACACAGCAAGGTTGATTGAAGATGAGGTCAAAGAACAGGACAAGGATGGGGAGGAATCACCCAAGGTGATGATGCGCGGCATAGGTTGAGCCCATGCAGCCGAGGTTTTCACACCGGCTAGTGGTGATGATGATGGTGGCGGCTTGCGGGGTGTGATTTGTACTTGGGCTTGATGCCGCGTGTGTGGCCGGGGGCATGCCAGGCCGGGGAGTTCCAGCCGGGCCAGAAGCCGTAGCTGTGATGTCTGGCATGGCCAGGGGGGACCCCGTAGTGGGGGTAGCAGGCGGGCAGGGTCACCAGCAGGAGACCGAGACAGAGGATGGAGATCGTGTGTTTCATGGTCGTTTGGGGTGAATAGGTTCTTGGGTTCTGGTTCCATCCGGGGACGCTGTGTTGAAAATTAAAGATGATTTTTGAGGGGCGAAGGGCGGGGTTGTCATCGCCTGGGGCTGCTCTAGGCTGGCAGGACGTATGCCGTTTTCGTTTCACGGGTTTCCCTGGCGGTTTGCCGTCTATTTCATCGCCGCCTGCTACCTGCTGGCGGACCTGTATGCCTGCAAGGGGCCGCTGCATGCGCGGCTGATGGCGGGACTGGGATCGTCTCCGGAGGGGCCGGGGGGCGGTTGTGCGGCGGAGGTGTACGGTCGGCCGATTACGCGGCTGGAGCTGGAGGAGGCGATGCGGGAGCAGTTGTGGAAGCGGAACGAGTCCTGGGCGGCGCTGGGCGCGGAGGCGCGGAAGCAGACGCGCTGGCTGGCGCTGGAGACGCTGGTGAATGACCGGATCATCCGCGCCTTCCGCCTCATGAACGGGATCGACCAGGTGCCGCCGGTTTCTCTGGCGAGGCGGGAGGCGGAGATGATGAAGCGCCAGTTTGCCAAGGCCGCCGAGTTTCCCGGACGTGTGGCGGGGCAGCAGCAGACGGAGAAGTCTCTGGATGCGGGCATCTACGATGCGCAGCTCGATGAGGCGTGGATCGCGGAGAAGATCGCGCACCGGCTGAAGGAGATCTCGGAGCGGGATGCGCGGGAGTGGTATGACGCCTTCAAGGAGACGCTGCGCATTCCGCAGGCGCATCATGCGGCGCACATCTTCCTGACGCGGCATGACCGGACGAAGCCGGACCGCGAGGCGGAGATCCGCGAGATTCACCGGCAGTTGAGGGCGAAGGAGAAGACCTTTGCACAACTGGCGGCGGCGCATTCGGACGATGATCGCAGCAAGGTGGTGGGAGGAGATCTCGGCTGGATCACCCGTGAGCGCCTGCCGGAGGATTTCATGTCGGCGGTGGAGAAGCTCCAGGTGGGCGAGTTCAGCGGGCCGGTGCTGACGAAGCTGGGCTGGCATGTGATCATCGTGATGGAGCGGCAGGAGTCGCGCCTGCCGACCTTTGAGGAGGCCAAGGCGGAGATCACCGCGATGCTGACGAGCCAGCGGCGCGAGGAGGCGGTGAAGAGCCTCGTCGCCGAACTGCGCGAGCCGTCGCAGAAGCCGACGCAGTTTGTGTTTTACCACCCGCAGGTGGTTGACCAGGCCGAACCTGCGCCCTAAGTGCCGCGCATGAAGCAAAACGTTGGCATTCTCGGTCTCGGCATCATCGGCAGTCGTGTGGCGGAAAACCTGCGCAAGGCGGGGCATCAGGTGTTTGTGTGGAGCCGCAGCGCACGCGTGGTGCCGAACTTTCTGGCCTCGCCGCGTGAAGTGGCCGAGGCGGCGGGCATCATTCAAATTTTCGTGCGCGACAGCGCCGCGCTCATCGAGGCCATCGAGGACATGAAACCCGCGCTGAAGGCCGGACATCTGGTGATGAACCACGCCACGGTGAGCAAGAAGGCCACGCTGGAGGCCGCGAAGCTGGTGGAAGGCACCGGGGCCGCGTTTCTCGACGCGCCCTTCACCGGCAGCAAGATGGCGGCGCAGAACGGCAAGCTCTGCTACTACATCGGCGGCAGCGATTTGATGCTCGAACGTGCGAAACCGGTGCTGGAGGCCAGCGCCGCGAAGATCCTGCCGCTGGGGGGCATCGGCGATGCGATGGTGCTCAAGATCGTGACCAACCTCGTCTCCGCCGTGATCGTGGAAGCGGTGGCGGAGGCGGCGGACATCACGAAGGCGAACGGGATCGCGCTGGAGCGTCTGCTGGAGGCGCTGGAGTCGAACGCGAACTTTTCCACACTCATCGGCATGAAGCTGCCCGCGATCATCAAGAGCGACTTCGAGCCGCACTTTGCGCTGCGCAACATGCTGAAGGACGCCGACTTTGCCCGTGAGCTCGCCGCCGGAGCAAAGCTCAGCACGCCTGCTCTCGACTGCACCGCAGCTGCGATGCGTGCCGGTGTGGAGGCCGGGAAAGGGGACCTGGACTTCAGCGTGATCGGGCAGCGGTGAGTGGCGGATGCCGCAGACTTTTGAGACGAAGGTGCTTGCCGCCGGGGGTGGTGCGGCGCATGGATGAAGCGCCCTCATGAAAACCCCAGCCACCCCTGATCTCTGGCAGAAAATCCTGGTGCCGACGGATTTTTCCGAATGCTCCGCCGCCGCTGTTCATGCCGCCGCCGCGCTGCATCAAAAGACCGGTGCTGAAATCCTCCTGCTGCACGTCACCGAGCCTGCGTATCAAGGACTCCGCGTGCAGACAAGCGGTCTGCATGCGCAAATGCGGGAGGAAGCGGAGAACAGCCTGACAAAGCTGGCGGCTGAAGTCTTTCCCAATGCCACCCGTGTTCGCACGCTGGTCAGGGATGGTCGTCCGGCGGAGATGATCTGCCAGACCGTCGCAGAAGAAGCGGCGGACGCAGTCATCATTCCCACTCACGGACACTCCGGCCTGAAGCATGCACTGCTCGGCAGCGTGACGGAAAAAGTCGTGCGCCACGCGCCTTGCAGCGTGCTGGTGGTGCGGGAGTAAGCCTTCTGCCACAGCCTCTCATGCAGGAACATCTTCTCATGCTCATCGCCGGTGTGGTGCTGGCCTGGTTCGGCGGAGAAATCTTCGTCAAAGGCGGGGTGGGCATCGCGCACTGGGCGCACTGGCCGAAGGCGGTGGTGGGCGTCACCGTGGCGGCGTTTGGCACGTCCGCGCCGGAGTTTATGGTGGCGATCAATGCCGCGCTGGACGGCGTGCCGAACATCTCGCTGGGGGATGTGCTCGGCAGCAACGTGGTGAACATCGCGCTGGTGCTGGCCATCGTGCTTTCCATCTCCGGCATGAAGGCGGAGGACGACGGCGTGCGGCGTGACTGGACGGTGGCGCTGCTGACGCCAGGCATGCTGTATGGGCTGCTCCGTGACGGCTGGTTTTCGCGGCTCGACGCGCTGATTCTGCTGGGTGCTTTTGCCGTGTGGCTGTTCGTGGTCATCCGTCATGCGCGGGCGCATGCGCGCAGGCAGGCGCCGCATGCACAGCGCGTGTCTCCGGCCAAACCGGCGATGCATCTGGCCGCAGGGCTGGGGCTGCTCATCGTGGCGGCGCAACTGGTGGTAACAGGAGGCAAAGGCGTGGCCCTGGCTCTGGGATGGAGTCCGTTTATCGTCGGTGCGGTGGTGGTGGCAGCGGCCACCAGCACGCCGGAACTGGCCACCACGCTCATCTCGCGTGTGCGTGGGCATCATGACGTGGGTCTGGGGAACATCCTCGGCAGCAACATCTTCAACATGCTGTTCATCGCCTCCGTGGCCGCCCTGATTCATCCCTATCCGGTCAACATGGCCGAGATTCATCCGAGCCTGTGGTTTGGCGTGCTCACCGTGCTGCTCATTCTGCCGGCGAAGTGCGGCAGCATCCGCCGCTGGCGCGGGGTGTTGCTTCTGGGCCTGTATCTGGCCTACGTGCTGCTGACTCTGAACCAGAACCCGCACCCGCATCACTGATGACCGCCACTCCGACCGAGATCCTCGCCTCCGTGCTCTTTGGGCTGGCGGTGCTGCACACCTTCTCCGTCAAACGCTTCTCGCACTGGGCGCATGCCCATCCGAAAGGATCCATCCAGGAGAACCTGCTGCACTTTCTGGCGGAGACGGAGGTGGTGTTTGGGCTGTGGGCGGCGGCATTGTTCGCCGGCATCGCGGCGCTGAAAGGATCCGTGCATGACGCGGTGGAGTACATCGAGGGACTGAACTTCACGGAGCCGAAGTTTGTACTCGTGGTCATGGTGGTGGCCGCGACGCGGCCGGTGGTGAAGCTTGCCGAGAAGGCCATCTGCTTTGTGGCGCGCCTGCTGCCAATGGGGGAGA
>DAORHS010000427.1:0-4711 GCA_035438165.1 Prosthecobacter sp. | reverse complement strand
AGGAAGATGTGGGCATGACGTTCGCCGCCGCACTGCGCGCCATGCTGCGTCAGGCCCCCAACATCATCATGCTGGGGGAAATTCGCGACTTGGAGACAGCGTCCATCGCCATCCAGGCGTCCCTCACCGGCCACTTGGTCTTCAGCACCCTGCATACGAACGATGCGCCGAGCGCCGTGGCGCGTCTCAGCGATATCGGCGTGAAACCCTTCCTCACCGCCTCGGCGGTGCGTGCCATCGAAGCACAACGCCTTGTGCGCAAGCTGTGTGCCGACTGCAAGACACCTTCCAGCCTCAGCGATCGCGAACTGCGTGCCTTGGGCCTGGAGGCATCCCAAGTCTATGAAGCCACGATCATGGGCCCCAACGGCTGCTCCAAGTGCCGCCAGGGAGGCTATCGAGGTCGTATGTCCCTCGTCGAAATCTTCAAGGTGGATGACGAAGTGCGCAGCATGATCAACCAGCAGCTCACCACGCCGCAGCTTCGCAAACGCGCCCGCGAACTGGGCATGCGCACCCTGCGCGAGGACGGCATTCGCAAGGTGCTCGCCGGCATGACCACCGCCGAGGAGGTGATCGAAGCCACCATGTCCGACTCCGATTAAGTTTCTCCACCTGACTTCTCAAACGACTTTCATTTCTTACAGACGACTATGACACCTCAGAATGTGGTAGAAATGCTCGAAAACCGGGGCGTGATCGACAAGGGCCTCGCCTATGACATCGAGCAGGACGCCGTGCACAACGGCAAGGACATCGTTCAAGTGCTTCTCGATTACGGCATCTACACGAATGAAGACGAGTTCTGGGCCCAGGTGGCCGATGAGCTGGGCGCGGATCACTTCGATCTCAATGAATTCGAACCGCCGCCATCGGTCATCGCGCTGATTCCGGCCGGCATGGCGCGGCTATATGGTGCGTTCCCGATCACCTTGGACGGTCAGGGGCTGCATGTGGCCTTCACCGATCCGCTCAACCCCCAACTTGTCGAAGATTTGCGCTTTGGACTGGAAAAGACCATCGTGCCGGTGGTCGCACGCCGCAGCCAGGTGCAGAATTTGATCGAAAAGCATTATGGCAGCGGTGCCCCTAGCATCGACGAGATTTTTGGTCAGCTCGGCAAGGGCGGCAAAGATGCCGGCTCCCCTGAAGCGGAGGCAAACTCCGCCCCAATCGTGAAATTTGTCGATCTCGTGATGCATCAAGCCATCAAGGAACGTGCGAGCGACATCCACTTTGAGCCGTTCGAGCGTGAATTCAAAATCCGCTATCGCGTGGACGGAGCGTTGTATGAAATGGCGCCGCCGCCCATCCACCTGGCCACCTCGATCATCTCCCGCATCAAGGTCATGGCCAACATGAACATCGCCGAAAAGCGTGTTCCCCAGGATGGTCGCATCATGACCACGGTGGGGGGCAAACCGGTGGACATGCGTGTGAACTCCCTGCCCACCCAGCATGGCGAGTCGGTGGTGCTGCGTGTTCTCGACCGCTCATCGGTCAACCTCGATCTCGAGGTGCTCGGCATGCAGCCCTTCTTGTTTGATTACATCGTGGAAACGATCCACAAGCCCAACGGCATCTTCATTGTCACCGGCCCCACGGGGGCGGGCAAAACCACAACGCTTTACGCCTGCCTGCGCCGCATCAACACCATCGACGCCAAGCTCCTCACCGCCGAGGATCCGGTGGAATACGAACTGGACGGTGTCATGCAGGTGCCGATCAACGACGCAGTGGGACTGACCTTTGCCAAGGCTCTGCGTTCCTTCCTCCGACAAGATCCCGACCGCATCATGGTGGGAGAAATGCGAGACCTGGAGACCGCCCAGATCGCGATCCAAGCCTCCCTCACCGGCCACTTGGTGCTCAGCACACTGCATACCAATGACTCAGCCGGAGCGGTGACACGTCTGGTGGACATGGGTGTCGAACCCTTCCTTGTATCAGCCACCTTGGAGGGCGTCCTCGCCCAACGTCTGCTGCGCACCATCTGCAAAAGCTGCAGGGCGCCATACGAGCCAAGTCTGCATATCCTCAACCAGCTCAACCTTTCTCCGGAAGATCTGGGGGGGAAGCATTTCCACACAGGCGCAGGGTGCTCCTCCTGCGGCAACAGCGGCTACAAGGGCCGCAAAGGCATCTATGAGCTGCTGGATGTGACCGATCCCATCCGGGAACTCATCACGGGTCGCGCTCCTTCCATTGTGCTGCGCCAAAAGGCCATCGAGCTGGGCATGGTGACTCTGCGCGAAGACGGACTGCGCAGCATTTATGATGGCGAAACCACCATCGAAGAAGTCTTGAAATACACCTGATCATGACGGCGGCGGCATGGGTGCACACGCCGAGTGCTCCCCTGCACATTATTTGATGGACAGAATGCCCGCCGCCCCGGTATGCTAAAATTTACCCTGAACAAACGCCTCTACGACACGCCCTATGCCCAAGTTTCATTACATCGCCCTGGATCAGAACGGACAGGAAACCGCAGGAGACCTGGATGCCGCCTCCGAAGCCGATGCCATCAATCAGTTGCGTCAGGCCGGCCTCTACCCGACCAGTGTTGCCGCTGAAGGCCAGGGACAGGCCGCCGCCATCAAAAAGCGTGCGAAATCGAGCACCAAGGGCAAGGCCAAGGTCGTCAAAGTCGGTGCCAACGCCAAGGTAAAGAGCAAGAGCCTGATGATCTTCACGCGTCAGCTTGCCACCCTGATCGATTCCGGCCTGCCGTTGCTGCGAGGCCTCACCGTGCTGGGGCGGCAGGAGCCGAACTTGGTGATGAAAGGGACGATCAACACACTTGCGGACAATGTGCAGACCGGCAGCACCTTCTCCGAGAGCCTTCAGCAATACCCTCGAATCTTCAACAAGCTCTACATCAACATGGTGAAAGCCGGTGAGCTGGGTGGTGTGCTCGAACTCGTGCTCAACCGACTGGCTGAATACCAGGAAAAGGCCCAGAAGCTTAAAAACAAGATCGTTGCCGCGATGGTGTATCCCATCATCGTCATGTTCATCGCCGCAGCCATCATGGTGTTCCTCATGATGGTCATCGTGCCCCGTTTCGAAACCATCTTCGAAGACATGCTCGGCAGTAAAGACAAGCTTCCCGAGCTGACCAAGTGGGTCATCGGTTTCAGTCGGAACATGTTCGAATACAAGTGGTACCTGCTGGGCGGTCTCGTGGGAAGCATCACGGCCTGGCGTGCCCTCGCCGCCACCAAAGGCGGCCGCCGGTGGATCGACCGGATGAAGCTGAAGCTGCCGCTCTTTGGCGATGTTCAGCGCAAAACCGCCATCTCACGCTTTACACGTACGCTGGGAACTCTTGTCACCTCCGGTGTCCCCATTCTACAGGCGCTCAATATTACCCGTGATACGGCCGGCAACACCATTGTCTCCGACGCCATCACCAAGGTGCATGACGCCGTGAAAGAGGGTGAATCCATGGTGGCTCCTCTGGAATCCAGCGGCGTGTTTCCCCCGATGGTGATCTCCATGGTCGATGTCGGCGAAGAAACGGGCCAGTTGCCCGAGATGCTTTTGAAAATCGCCGACGTCTATGAAGACGAAGTGGACAATTCCGTTTCGGCCCTCACCTCCATGCTGGAACCGCTGATGATCGTGGTACTCGCCCTCGTGGTCGGGATCATCGTCATGGCCCTGTTCCTCCCGCTCATCGACGTGATCAAAAACCTCAGCGGCGGTGCAGGCGGCTGATGGACAACCCCACCCCTCTAGAATCATGAAATTAACAAGCTTCAGGTTCAACTCACGAGCCTTCACACTCGTGGAAATGCTGATTGTCATCACCATCATCGCCATCCTCGCGGCGCTGACCATGGGTGGCTACACCTATGCCATGCGCTCCTCCAAGCGACGTGTAACCACCGGAACATTTGAGGCGATCAAACTCGCTCTTGACCGTTACAATACCGAGTTTGGGGAGTATCCCGAAGTTGCAGAAACCGGGACAATGGCCCAGTTCCCTCCAGGCTTGAATTTTGACATTTCCGGAGCAGCCTGTCTTTATCAGGCTCTCACTGGTGATGGGTTTGATCAAATCAAAGGCGTGGCTAATTCTTCGGGCTCCTCCAGTGCTGCGGCCGCGTCGGATGGTAAGATTGAGGGAACTGCTGAATTAAAAAATTCGATGCTGCCAGATGCCCCTCAAACCATCTGGACCAAAAAGAATGCCAATTACATCATCATCGACGGTTTTGGGCATCCCTTCCAGTACGTCAAGGCTTCCGTGACTACCGCGGCCGGAGCTGGAGGGGGAAGCACCCCGACCACCATCAATTCCACTTATGACCTCTGGTCCTATTCAGAGGATGAACTTAACACCACCAAAAAGTCGAGTGATACCATAAAAGATCCAAACATATCGATCAAGTGGATCAAAAACTGGTAATACAAGGCCGGACGCTTGATGTAAAAGTCAGGATCGACTCCTCCCCGGCTGGCTAAGACAGATTCAGCATGCCCATCGGCCTTGCCATTGCTTCCATCCTCACGCTGTTCATCAGCTTCTGGGCCTTAAATATTGCCCGGGATCCGCGTGTCTGGCGTCTCTGGTGGATGGACATGCTGGGCGTGCTTGATGTGGATGCCGACCGGGAGCAACGGCGAGTTCATGAGACCCAGATGTCTTTCATTTGCTACATCCTGTTCGTGCTCCTCCTTGCCACCAGTTTGAGCGGTGCCT
>DAORHS010000426.1:0-4713 GCA_035438165.1 Prosthecobacter sp. | reverse complement strand
GTTGCAGTCGGGGCAGCGGACGACCTTGCCGGCCATTTACGGTTCGGCCTTGAGCTGCATGTCGCATGAGGGGCACTTGAACTTCACAATTTATTTCCTCCAGAGTTTGAGATGGTTGAGATTGAATACGAAATCGCACACTACGTAGCGGAAGGCAGACGGAAACGCCAAGTGATTTCTTGGGCTGACGGCTTCCTTTGCCGAAAAATGACCCGATTCGCAAGCTTGCGGTGCAAAGGGCCATGCCGCAATCGAGCGTCTCTCCTTTGTAAATGAGCGGCAGGGGCACCTGGCACTCGTGTTCTATGCCAAAATCTAGCAGTTCCAGATGCAATGCACGCTCATAGTCCGCCTCATCCAGTCCCCGTCCGAGAGTCCGGTGAACGTCATGGCGGCACCAATGACAAGCTTGGTGAGGTCGCCGCCGAGGTCAGGATGCGGTGAGACAGGCATGATCGTGGCGCTCAAACCGGAGCAGGTGGCGGCGGGGTATGCGCAGTGGGTGGGGACGAGTGTGGTGTGAAATGGAAGGCCAACGGCCTTCCGTCATGCAGCCCAGGGTTCGCAGAACCCTGGGAGCAAACGCCACCCGCCTCATTTTCCGAAGGGCGAACCGCAACGCGGTTCCGTCCAGTTCCGGCGACGATGGACGGAACCCCGTTGGGGTTCGCCCTTGAGTTGATTCGTCTTGGAATCGTTTTCCTGGGGTTCTGCGAACCCCAGGCTGTATGACGCAAGCCCTTTGGGCTTGAAGCTTCGAATCACGCCTCCGCGAACTGCCTTTTTCGCTTTCAGACTGTCAACTCAGAGGCGACTGCGACGAGAAGCTGTTTCAAGCTCAAATGAGCTTCATTCGGAGGAGCTGGATAACCAGAAGCATACCGAACAAGCTTTCTTCGTGCTTCCTCCATCTTTTCGTCTTGATAGTGGTTCACAGCAATAAGTTGCCAGTCGTCAGTAGAATATGAACCCTCGGCGACTT
Organism: Prosthecobacter sp.; assembly: GCA_035438165.1. GTDB lineage: Bacteria > Verrucomicrobiota > Verrucomicrobiia > Verrucomicrobiales > Verrucomicrobiaceae > Prosthecobacter. The sequence goes on along the minus strand of DAORHS010000426.1, from coordinate 3,731 downwards.
GAAGGATGAATCTCGCCAGATCGTGCCTGCTCATCTCTTTTGGTGGGGAAACAATTCTGCCGAGTTTGTGTACTGAGCTAACCCCCCAGCACCTCACTCAACGCCCGCTGAATCCTCGCCAGCGTCTTCTCCTTCCCGATCAAATGCGCAATCGTCGTCACCCCCGGCCCGCGTGATTGACCACTCAGCGCAAAACGCAGCAGCGGCATCATCGCGCCGGGTTTCACGCTCAAAGCCTTGGCAGCGGTTTCGACGGCGTCATGCACGCTCTGCTCGGTCCATTCGGTGGTTTGGGCGAGTTGATCGGCCGCGGCCTTGAGCAGGCTGGCGTTTTCGGGTTTGGCCTTGAGTTTGGTCACGACATCGGCCTCGAAGGGGAAATCCTCGCGGAAGAAGTAATGCACCCACTCGGGCAGTTCGGTGAGCAGGCTCACCTTCTCGCGCACGCTGTGAACGGCGGCGGCAGCCATGGCGTCATCGGTCCAGGCGAGGCCTTTGGCGGTCAGGAAGGGCTTGGCGTGCTGCAGCAACTCGGCGGGGCTCAGCTCGCGCAGATACTGGGCGTTGAACCACTGCGCTTTTTTGAGATCGAACTTGGCGTTGCTGCTGTGGATGGCGTCGGCATCGAACAGCGCGGTCAGTTCGGCGCGGGAGAGCTTTTCGCTCTCGGACTTCGGCGTCCAGCCGAGCATGCAGAGGTAATTGAACACGGCGTCGGGCAGGAAACCGGCGTTCATGTAGCTGTGCTCGATGGCGCTGCCTTCGTCGCGCTTGCTCATCTTGGTTCCGTCCGGGTTCAGGATCAGCGGGATGTGAGCGTAGGTCGGTGCGGTGGCACCGAAGGCGTTGAAGAGGTCGATGTGCTTCCAGGTGTTCGAGAGATGATCCTCGCCGCGAATGACGTGCGAGATGCGCATCTCGATGTCATCGACGACATTGACGAAATGGAAGATGTAGCTGCCGTCCGGGCGGCGGATGGTCATGTCCGGCTCCTCGGTGGGCGCGAAGGTCACATCGCCGCAGACCAGGTCATGCACGGTGATGGCGGTGCGGCTGAATTTGAAGCGCATCGCGCCGTCCGGCTCGGCATAGACGCGTCCGGCGTCCTCCAGCTTCTTGAAATAGGCGTCGTAGAGATCCTTGCGCTGGCTTTGGAAATACGGTCCGCAATCACCGCCAATTTCCGGGCCTTCATCCCAGTCCAGCCCGAGCCAGCGCATGCCCTTGAGGATGCCAGCCGCCGCTTCCGCCGTGTTGCGGGCGCCATCGGTGTCTTCCACCCGCAGGACGAAGGTGCCGCCGTGCTTGCGGACCATGAGCCAGTTGAACAAGGCCGTGCGTGCGCCTCCGACGTGAAGGTCACCGGTGGGAGAAGGAGCAAAGCGGACGCGAATGGACATGGGAAAGAGGGCGGAGGGGTTGAAACGGGGTGGCGACCATAGCCGGGATTCGCCAATGCAAATTTCAAATCTCAAATTTCCAAGCGCGCATCGGCGGTTATGCTCGCAACATGAAAAAGATCATCCGCCTTGTCCTCATCCTGCTGGGCTTGTTCACGCTGCTGGCGGTCGCCGCGCCGCTGGGCGGTGCCTGGTGGCTGCGCAACTATGTGAACAAAGAGCGTCTCGTGCTGGAGACGGAGAAGAACATCAACGCCCGTGTGCAGCTCGATGACGTGGTGTTCACGCTCTTTGCCTGGCCGCCGACGCTGCGCCTCAGCGGCCTGAAGATCGCCCCGCGTGACCAGTATGCCGGCACGCCGCTGGAGGCGCGCCCGCCGCTCAAGCATGCGCCGGTGGAGATCGAAATGGCTTATCTCGAACTGGAGCCGAACGGGCTGTGGCGGCGGGACGTTTACCCGCGCGTGCTGCGCATCATTGGCGTGGAAGTGCAGGAGACGCTGAGCCCGCAGGGCAGCTCCCTGGAGAGGCTGTTTCAGCGGCCCACGGAAGGCATGCAACTGACTGCCGATGGCGTGCCGCGTGCGATCCCGGTGCCTCCACCTGGAGCCGGGCCGGTGACTGTGCCGCCCGCCCCTGGCCAGCCCACCCTGGTGCAGGAAACCACCGAGCCGGTGATGGCCACGGTCCCGCATGTGGACGTGCCGCCGAATGAGAAATCGCGCGCCGCACGACTGGCCCTGCAGGAGATCAGCATCGAGCAGGCGCACTTCCACATCATCAACCAGGACGCTGATGCCAAATTCGACGCCGACATCAGCGACTTCAGCCTCGCATTGACCGACATCGACATCGACCCGGATAATCTCGCGGCGCACAACCGCCTGCATGCACGTTTGAGCGCCAAAGTGGTGGTGGATGGCATGGCGAAGATCGGCGGACGCATGCAGCAGGTGCATTTTGCCGACATGAAGCTGCATGGAGAAGGCGAGGTGAACCCCGTCGATCCCGCCACTCTGATGTGGTCGCCCACCGCGATGCTCAAGCTCACCATCGACCGCGGCTCGACCATCGGCGGCCACATCACCATCGGCGACGCCGCAGGCGAGAACCTCGATAAGCTCATGAAATATGGCATCGATCTGCGCGGCATCCGTCTCGGCGGCCCTCTCGCACAGGATCTCAACATCCACATTCTCTCCAAGGATCAAAGAATCACCTTCCTCGACAACGCCCACCTCGCGCTGCCCGACTACGAGGTCACGGTGAAGCGGGATTCCTGGATGGACATCGCCAAGGATGATCAGGCGCTGCTCACGCGACTGTATTGCGGCCCGGCTTTGAAGGAGCAGGTCGTGCGCGGCGTCGCTTCCCGAGGCTTGGGAGAAACAATCTCCCGCATGGTGGTCGATGGCTTCTCCGATGAGCAGGGTCGTCTCTCCTTCGACCTCACCATCACCGGCACACTCTCCCATCCGAAGGTCAAGCCGGACATCCAGCGCCGTCTGGAGGGCCTTCTCGGCGGCGACATCGAGGACAAGGCCAAGGAACTGATCAACACCTTCAAAGGCCTCAAAGGATTGTTCAAATGACGCTGCGTGCGAAGAAGCGTCGATGCTTCAGACATGCGAAGGGAAATTCCCACGGGAACACTTGGCATAAACAGACGCGCTGAGTAGCGTGGCACCCTTATGAGCAACAAATCGTATGGATGCCTGATCTTCCTGCTGCTTTTCGCGCTGGTCGTGAGTCTCGGCCTGAATGTGGGACAGTTGTTGGGCAAACTGGACTTTGATCTCGGCGCCGATGCCGGCTTCTCAACGGCCCGTCCGAAGCGTCCGTTGCATGAGACCACGGTCGAGAAGGCCCTGAAGCCGACACGGGACAAGATCGTTCACATCGACCTGGAGGGGGTGATTTCCTCGATGGACATCGGAGGACTGTTTGCCGATGCAATGCCCAGCGTGGACCTGATCAAGCAGGCGCTGGAGCAGGCCGTCGCGGACAAGAACGTGAAGGCCATCGTGCTGCGCGTGAACTCCCCCGGCGGGGAGGTGACGGCTTCGGACATCCTCTACAATGCGGTGAAAAAGGCGGCCAAGGAGAAACCTGTGGTCGTTTACATGGACTCGATGGCGGCCTCCGGCGGCTACTACGTTTCCTGCGGTGCGACGAAGATCGTGGCGAGCGAGACGACGCTGACAGCGAGCATCGGCGTGATCATTGAGACGCTGAGCTATCACGAATTGTTTGGCAAGGTGGGCCTGAACATGGCGACCTTCACCAGCGGCGCCTTCAAGGACTCGCTGAACGGCGCACGGCCGATGCGCG
>DAORHS010000425.1:0-4713 GCA_035438165.1 Prosthecobacter sp. | reverse complement strand
GCCGAAGAAAATGTAGCCCGCCGAGCGAAACGCCTGCTGCACGCAGATGCACCACATCGCCGGACTCGTGATCAGCAATCGCCACGGCACTGCGGGTGGTTTGGCATGCGCCTTCGGGATGCTCTTCGTGTCGGCCGTAATGAGTTGCCGCTCGGCCTCATTCACCGCCGCATGCTCCGCCGGATCGTTGCGATAAAACCGCGTGAACCACACCGCCCACACGATGCCCGGCAGCGCATACCACAGAAACATCGGCCGCCAGCCGCAGGCGATAATCATGAAGGCCGTCAGCGGAGCACCCACGATGCTGCCCGCCGACATGAATCCGCCGAAGGCACCTGATGCGAGTCCTTGTCCCGCACGCGGAAACCAGCGCGCCATCACCGCGATCGCCACCGGCACCAGTCCCGCCTGCGCCACGCCCATCAGCGCCCGCGACACGACCATCGACGCAAACCCACCCATCCCAAACAATGCCGTGGCCAGCGACCACAGCACCGCAAACAAAGGCAGCGCCCGCCGCGCGCCCAGCCTCAGCGACAACGCCGCCGCCGGAATCTGACACAGCGCATACGACCAGAAAAACGCGCTGCTCAACCACCCCGACTGCTCCTTCGTCAGCCCCAGGTCCGCACGAATCGTGCTTTCCGCCGTCCCCACCGCATTGCGCGTCAGATACGCCAGCGCCGCAGCCATGCAGAGACCGGCGAGAACGACGAAGCGGGTGTGGGTGGGTTTCATGGTAGAATGATGGAGGGTAAAATGATCTTTGATTCAGTCTTTCTCAGTCCATCATTTTACCCGTCATATTTCGAAGACCTGCAGAAGCAGATCGCAGGCGGTCGAATCATGTCACGCCTGGATCAAAACGGGAACGGCAAGATCGATCCGAACGAGGTCGAAATGCTGAACCGTCGGCTCGCCCAGGGCATCCAGCGCCGAAGGCCGGGGGAGAGTGCCTCGCCTTCATTCCGCAGGCCACCAGAAAAGAAGCCCGCCGAATCATCGCCAGTGGAAGCACCGAAGCCGGAAGAAAAGAAGGAAGAGAAGCCCGCCACCCAGGCCAGGAGTGATCTCCGGGTGTGAGGCGCCATTCGTGGCTCACGCCGCGAAGTTTGAGCGTGCTGGTGAGCTGGACCTTCCGCTCCAGCAGGAAGTCGGTCTCACCGCAGGCGATCCAGAGCAGTTTCAGCTTTTCATTCGTGCCCTTGGCGTCCTTGAGGGCCGGTTTCATCTCGTTTTCATCCGCCGCCTATTCCACCACCTCCTGCCGTGCGAGCGTGTGGGCGAAGGGGCTGGTGGAGGCGAGGTTGTACTGGCGGATGGCAGTGGCCCAGAAGGGGGCGAGCTCGTGGTCGGCGGCGCTCCAGATGCGGTAGTGCAGGTTGGTAACCGTGTCCGTGTCGTGCATGAGCGCCTTCAACTCCTGGGCCGTGAGTGTCTGCGGCCCCTGGGTGATGAGGCGATGGCCGATCTCATCCAGATAGCCGCGTGAGACGTCGATGGTGCGGCGGCGGCGCAGGAGGCTGACGTGGAGGCCGTTCACATACGGATCGAGGCAGACCTGCAGCAGGCCGTAGTGACGCTCCAGTTCGGGCGAGAGCTGAATGCGGTCCTTAATTTCCTCCAGATTCTGCTGCATGGTCTTCAGCACGGTGGGCGGCTCATGTTCCTCCGGTGTGAGAAACAAGCCGAGACGACGCCCGCTGCGCCCGCCGGACACCAGCGCCGCCACGAGGATGGAGACAACCAGCGAGAACAGGATCGGGCTGATCCAGAGGAGAAATTTGGTCGAGACATACCAGCCCAATGCGGCCCAGGCGATGCCGACCAGGGTGACACTGAGAAAAGTGAAGATGATCTCGGACCAGTTGAGGCCGCCGTCGATCTTGCGGCGCTGGGTGACCCAGCTCACGCTTTTGCCGATGAGGGTATAGATGACGAAGCGCGCATGGAAGATCATCAGCACGGGCGCCATCAGGGTGAAGACGACGGTGTCGAGCAGGCTGCTGAAGAACGTGAGCAGCCGCAGACGCAGCGGTTTGAACATGCGGCCGGTGATCACTTCATCGAGCAGGATGACCGTCTTCGGCAGGAAGATCAGCATGGCGGTGACGCCGAGCAAAATCTGCTCGGCGAGGATGGCCTGCGGCTCCTTGTGCGGCGTGGGCGTGGCGGCGAGATAGGTGGCCAGCACGAGGAAGAGGAACCACAGCAGCGAACTGACGTAGCTGAGGATGCCGTGCAGGAAATTGATGCGGCTCATCGGGTGCCAGCCTTTGGCAAAGAGCAGCCAGAGGTGCTGGATGTTGCCCTGGCACCAGCGGCGGTCACGTTTGAGCATGTCCACCAGCGTGGGCGGGCCTTCCTCGTAGCTGCCGCGTGTGGTGGGCAGCAGCCTCACCGCGTAACCGGCTTTGCGCATCAGCGCGGCTTCGACGAAGTCATGGCTGAGAATATGCCCGCCGAAGGGCGCGTTCGCGGGCAGCGGCGGCAGCGCGCAGTGCTCGATGAACGGCGCGAGACGCAGGATGGCGTTGTGACCCCAGAAGTTCGCCTCGCCGCACTGCCAGTAGTCGAGTCCGGCCATGAACGGCGGCCCGTAGAGCGCCTGCGCGAACTGCATCACGCGACCGAGCAGCGTGTCGGCGGCGATCTGCTTCGGAAAGGTCTGGATGATGCCGATGCCGGGATTTTTTTCCATGATGCGCACCATGCTGGTGAGCAGTCCGCCGGACATGAGGCTGTCCGCGTCGAGCACGACCATGTAGCGGTAGCGCTTGCCCCAGCGGCGGCAGAAGTCGCTGACGTTGCCGCTCTTGCGGTTGATCTGCTTGCGGCGGCGGCGGTAAAAGATGCGCCCAAAGGCCTTAAGCTGGCGGCAGAGCTCGAGCCAGGCGGTCTCCTCCTCGATCCACTGGCTGGCCTTGTCGGAGTCGCTGAGGATGAAAAAGTCAAAATTCTCCGCCTGGCCGGTGGCTTCAAGGGAGAGGTAGATCGAGCGCAGGCCTTCATAAACCCGCGTCACATCCTCATTGAACACCGGCATGACGATGGCGGTGCCGGCCGTGATGGGCTGCTCGTAGTCATCGGCGGTGAGGGAGAGCCAGAGATTGAGCGGATCGGGATTCGGGCGGTTCATCAGCCACACGCCGAAGAGCGCAGTCCAGAAGCCGACATTGAGCTGGTAATAAAGCGGGATGAAGACCAGCAGCAGCGCCCACTCGGAGAGACGCATGCCGTTTTCCGAGAGGAAGATGAAGGACAGCCACGCGCCGACGATGGTGCCCAGGCCGACGAGGGAGAAGAACGTCGCACGACGCGTGCGCGAGATGTGCTTCGGCGGCATGCCGACGGTCATCGCGATGTTTGCAGTCTGGCTGCCGATGGGGGTGCTCATCCGAAGAGGGAATAGAGGTAGCCCAGCACGCTGGCGACGATGACGGCCAGCGCCGAGTAGCGCAGGACGGGATGCCGGCCCAGGCGGTCGAAGGTGTCGTCCGCCACGTCGGTGAACATGCCGAGGTCGATGTCACGCGGCGTCATCTTGCTCACCTGCATCCCCGGACCGGAGGTGCGGATGGCGGAGCGCATGGCCTCGGCCATGTCGTCCGGCATGTTCTGCTCATCGAGGAAGAACTGCGGCCAGCGGGAGGGCCCGCCGGCGAGGTGGAAGCCCAGACGGCCCGTGGCTTCGAGCTGCGCCTCGTTGAGATTGAGGTCACTGTAGATGGAGCCGAGCCACTCGCGCAGCATGAAGCGCGCCTGCTCGATGGAGTGCGCCGTCGGCGTGCGCGACGAATCCTGCGCATGCGCCTTGGCGGCGTTGCGCAGGGTTTCGAGGATCAACTGCGTGCGTCGGATGCGGTTGTGGAGCTGGTAGGAACGAAAGTAGTCGGCGAGGCGTGCATACGCCTCGTTCCACTCCTCCTCGGTGCCTGTCGCGGGTGCGAACTGGATGTTGACTGCTTCCATGATGGTTCAAATTCGAACCGCGGGGAGAATGCGCACTTTTGATGTTCTGGAAAGGGGATGATTGAGCGGAGCTCCATTTTGATCTTGTCAGCGACCGGCCTTCTCCGGCATGGTTTCCACGTCATGATCATGCGCCCATTCACCCTGGCTTTGCTGAGTCTGCTGGTTTGTTCTCTGGCAATGAGCGAGTCACGCTCATGGACGAATGCGCAGGGAAAGCAGATCCAGGCCGGGTTTGGCGGCCTCAAGGACGGCAACGTCACCTTGATCCTCGCCAGCGGGCAGTCCGCCGTGGTGGCGCTCACCAGTCTTTCGGTGGAAGACCAGACCTGGGTGCGGCTGAACGCCTCGAAGGCCGTCGTCGGCATCGCCGATCCCGCCGACGCGGCGCGCATCCCGTGGGACAAACGGCGCATGCCCTCCGAAGTGCGGGAGCCGATGCTCTACATGAACATCCGCGTCGTGAAGGAGGAGCCGGGAGACTGCATCTACGAGTCCGGGCACTTCCAGTTCAAGACCAGCGCCAAGCTGGGCGCCATCCTGATGAAGGACGTCTGCCGCGCCTTTGAGAGCACCTATGAACTGGTGCGGCTGATGCCCTGGGGCATCACACCGAAGCCGGAGGAGGGGCGGAAGAAATTCCAGGCCGAGCTGTATGCCACGCGCGAGCAGTATCTCGCCTCGGGTGCGCCGTCATGGTCGGCGGGGGTGTATGTACGCAAAGACAAGGTCTTCCGC
>DAORHS010000424.1:0-4727 GCA_035438165.1 Prosthecobacter sp. | reverse complement strand
GCCGGGCAGTTCGTCGTGCCACGTGGTTTTGCCGTGCTGGCGAAAACGGGGCTGCGCGAGTTGCTCACGGCGGCGGCGCTGCTCTTGATCGTCGGCGTCGCTTTGCTGATGACGCAGGTGGGTCTCTCTCCTGCGCTCGGAGCTTTTGTCGCGGGAGTGGTGCTCGCGGGAAGCCACTACCGGCATGAGCTGGCGAGCAATCTGGAGCCGTTCAAAGGCCTGCTGCTCGGACTGTTCTTCCTCGCGGTCGGCGCGTCGCTCGATTTCAGCGTGATCGTTGCGAGACCGCTGACCATCGCGCTGCTGGTGGCCGGACTGATCGCGTTGAAGGCGGTGGTGATGCTTTTGATCGCCACCGCGCTGAAGATTCGCGGCAGCCATCGCTGGCTGCTGGCACTGGCGCTGGCGCAAGGCGGCGAGTTTGCCTTTGCGCTGCTGTCCATGGCCATGCAGCAGCGGATTCTCGATGCGGAGATCTCGAAGCTGCTCGTCGCGGTCGTGGCCTTGTCGATGGCGGTGACGCCGCTGCTGTTTGTGCTTTATGAAAAGATCATCGCACCGCGATACACGGCGGTCGTCGTCGAAAAACGCGCTCCTGATACGATTGATGAACACGCGCCGGTCATCATGGCCGGATTTGGCCGTTTCGGAAACTTCGTGGGCCGTTTCATGATGTCGCAGGACATCAAGGTGACCGTGCTGGAGAGTGATCCCGACCACGTGGACATGCTGCGCACCTTTGGCTTCAAGGTGTTCTATGGCGATGCCACACGGCTGGATCTGCTCCACGCGGCGGGCATCGAGCAGGCATGCATGCTCATCATCTCGCTGGCTGATCGGGCGAAGGTGGCACAGCTCGTGGCCGAGGTGCGGCAGAAGTTTCCCGACGTCCGCATCCTGGCCCGTGCGCATGACTACGACCAGCGCCACGAACTCATCCGCCTCGGCCTGCGCTCGGAGGACGTTGTTCACGAACAGATGCACAGCGCTCTGGAGCTTGGCTTGAAAGCATTGCGCGTGCTCGGGAAACCCGGCGAGGCGATGGAGGAGGCGAAACGCCGCTGGAAGGCCTACGACGAGGAGACCTTCCACATGCTCATTCCCGTGCAGGACGATGACGACGCGTATGCCAGCATCGTGCGCGAGCGGCGCATCCAGCTCACGCAGTTGTTCGAGAAAGACCGGGCGGAGATGGAAAAGTAGGCTTGTTGCGCTGCAACAAGCCCTCCAATGCTCCGGTTGCGGCGCAACCGGGCTACTTTTACTTCACCGTGATCCTGATGTTGCGGAACCACGTTTCGTCGCCGTGCTCGGTCAGCATGATCTTGCCTTTGCCGGGGGCGAAGCCTTCCTTGCTCTTGAACTTGCTCTTGCCGACCATTTCCTTCCACTCGGGCGTGGTGGTGTCGGCCTCACAGGCGAGGGAGCCGTTGAGCCAATGCTGGATCTTGCCGTCCTGGACGATGATCTTGCTCGTGTTCCACTCACCGGCAGGTTTCACCGCCTTGTCCTTCACCGGCTCCTTGATGTCATAAATCGACGCCGTGGTGTGCGAGCCGCCGCGCAGGCCGTCCGGGTGGCCGCTGTCGTCGATCATCTGGTATTCGATGCCGAGCCACTCCTTGCCGCCGACCTTCGTGACCCAGTATTTGATGCCGTTGTTGCCCTTGGCATTGAGCTTCCACTCCCATTCGAGCTCGAAGTTCGTGTATTCGTTTTTCGAGAGCAAATTACCGCCGCCTTTGCCCACGAGATGAATCGTGTTGTCACCCTCGGTGGTCCAGCCGCCGGAAGGTGCGGCATCCTTGGTATCGGTGAAATCGGCAAGCGTCAGATAGACCGGTTCAGCGGCGGAGACAAACGAGGCGAGGGCGAGGGTGCAAAGAAGCGTGCGCATGGTTGGAGATGGGTGAAGGCCCATCAAACGCGTGACAACCCCGCTTGCCAGCATCTTTTTCATCCCGGCGATATTCCGGCGGCGTCTCTGCGTTTATTCCCGCCTCATGAAAGCCATCCTGCTCCTCACTCTGCTCGCCACCGCCGTCGCTCTCGCCGAAACGCCCAAAAAGCCCGTCAAACGCGAGCGCAAGCCCAACCCCTCCCTGGTGAAGGTCGAGGATGTGGCCGGACTGCCGCGTGTGCTGCTGATCGGCGACTCGATCTCGATGGGCTACACGCTCGACGTGCGCGAGCTGCTCAAAGGCAAAGCGAACGTGCATCGCATCCCTACCAACGGCGGCCCAACAACCAACGGCCTCAAAAACATCAAAGCCTGGCTCGGCGACTCGAAATGGGACGTGATTCACTTCAACTGGGGCCTGCACGATCTGAAATACATCGCCGAAGATCCCTCGAAACGCGCCGACCCGAAGGCTCCCGGCTCGCATCCCCAGGTGGCGCTGGCCGATTATGAGAAGAACCTCGCCGAGCTCGTCAAAACCATGCAGGCCACCGGCGCAAAGCTCATCTGGTGCAACACCACGCACGTTCCAGCCGGCAGCGATGGCCGCGTCGAGGGGGACGAGGTGAAATACAACGAGGCCGCCGCCCGCGTGATGACCGCCGCCGGCATCCCCACCGACGACCTGCGCGCTCACGCCCTTGCCAAACCCGATGCGCAGCTTTCTGCGAACGTGCATTACACGCCCGAGGGCTCCCGCTACCTCGCCGAGAAGGTCTCTGCCGCCATCGCCGAACACCTGCCGAAGAAATAAGCATGAAGCCGCTATTCCTCCTCTTCGCCTTCATCGGCCTTTCCTACGCCCAGGTCAAAAGCCAGAACGAGCCCACAAACGCCGCCGAGGCCGCCGCGAAGAAGGCGGCGGAAGACAAGGCGGTCGATGAGAAATATCAAGCGTGGAAGGCGACGCTGCCCGCAGATCAGCAGGCATGGGAAACCGTGCTGGAGCAAAATCTGGGCAATGGTTTCTATCTGCCTCTTCACAAGAAGGATAAAATCGCGGGCCGCTCAAACGCCTGGGATTTCGTCCAAGATGATCCCAAACTGCCGCGTGTGCTGCTGATCGGCGATTCGATCTCGCGCGGCTACACGCTCGACGTGCGCGAGGCGATGGCTGGCAAGGCGAACGTGCATCGCGCACCCGAAAACTGCGGCCCGACGGCCAATGGAGTGAAGAAGATCGAGATCTGGCTCGGTGACGGCAAATGGGACGTGATTCACTTCAACTTCGGCATCCACGACCGCAAAACGCCCGCCGCCGACTACGAGCAGCGTCTTGAAACGCTCATCACCCGCATGAAACAGACCGGCGCGAAGCTCATCTTCGCCACCACCACGCCGGTGCCGCCGGACACGAAGGATGGCCCTGAACTCGTCACCCAGATCGCCGAGAAGAATGAAATCGCGCTGCGCGTGATGAAGAAGCATGGCGTCGCCATCGACGATCTCTATGGCTTCCTCGCTCCGCAGCTCGAAGGCATCGCCAATCCGCAGGACGTGCATTACAACGCCAAGGGCTACGCATTGATGGGCCAGCAGGTGGCGAAGTCGATTCTCGAACAACTCCCATCGCCATGAAACTTCGTCTCGCCGCTTTGATTGTTTTCCTGCCGCTGGCCATTCACGCGCAGGATGCGAAGCCGAAGAGCCCGGCCGCCGTCATTCCGCCGGACATCAACGGCGGCAGGACGATCGTTCCGCCTCCTTCAGTGCCGAAACCGGTAAAGGTGGGCATCTTTGACGGCAAGGGGGCGCCCGGGGACGGCATCGACAACGTAATCCGCGTGCTCAAGACACTGCCGCAGGCCCAGGTCACCCGCATTCCGGCGGCCGAGATGGGAACGATCGATCTGAAGCAGTTCGACGTCGTGGTGTTCTCCGGCGGCAGCGGCTCCCAGCAGTCGAAAAGCATCGGCGAGGCCGGACTGAAGAACGTGCGCGAGTTTGTGCGTGATGGCGGCGGCTACTGCGGCATCTGTGCCGGCGCCTACCTTGCGTGCTCCAATTTTTCGTGGGGGCTCGGCATCCTGAATGCCGGCACCGTGTCGAGCAAATGGATGCGCGGACGCGGCTTCGTCGATCTGGAGGTGACGGTGGACGGCAGGCCGCTGCTTGGCGCCGTGGACGGCACGTTCAAGGTGCGCTACGCGAACGGTCCCATCATCAAGCCGGGCACCCGTGCGGACATTCCCGCCTACCGACCGTTGACGCTGTTTCGCAGCGAACTGGCAGAAAACGGCACGCCGAAGGGCGTCATGGTGAATTCGCCCGCGCAGGCCGTCGGCACTTTTGGCAGCGGACGCGTCTTCATTTCCAGTCCGCATCCGGAAAACACGCCGGGCCTGGAACACCTCATTCCGCGCGGCATTCTCTGGGCGGCGGGAGAGGATGAGGCGTTGAAGCCGTGATGCTGTGCAAACTGCACAATATCGGCACGACTTGAACATTGGACATTGGCATGCTTTCCGCGTTCTTGCGGTGGTTCTTCTCTCATGCCATGAAATCAGTCAAAACTCCCTCTTCGAAGCCCCTCAGTAAAAACATTCACCTTCAGCGCTGGGTCGCCAAAATGGCCGCGCTGTGCAAACCGGACCGAATCCACTGGGTGGACGGCTCGAAGGCCGAATACGACCGCCTGTGCAATGAAATGGTCGATGCAGGCACCTTCACCCGTCTGAATCAGAAGACCTGGCCCGGCTGCTTCTACGCGAAGTCGGATCCGAGCGATGTCGCCCGCGTGGAAGAGCGCACGTTCATCTGCAGCTAC
>DAORHS010000423.1:0-4732 GCA_035438165.1 Prosthecobacter sp. | reverse complement strand
TCGGCTCGAAAGATGGTCAGGGTATGGGCCTGTTCGACCTGGTTGCGGGCTGTTTGTAGACGTGTGGCGTGATCTTCTGCCACCTGTATGTCCTGTTGTAGTTGATCCGCCTCACGCTCGACTTTCTCCCGAGCCTGGACAACGGGGGCAAGGTTCTGCCGCACACGCTGCATCTCTTCGGCAGCGGCATTGGCGAATGTCGCGAAGTCCTGTTTGATCGGCGGTGGTGAAGCGCTTGGCTCAAACTCCTGTCTCAGAGGGCAGCGAAACCGCGCCACAGCGATTGGCACGCGACAGTATTGATCCGTGGGTTTGAGGCTTTCCCAGAACTTCTCGATGTTTGCTTCGCTCCCATCCCTCTGGGCTTCGTTGAAGCGGGTGGTCAGACTGTTGAGATGCTCCGTGATTTCCTTCTCCTGGAATTGTTTGGCACCAAGTTCCTTGTTGAGCTGGGTTAGTCGGGTGCGGAGTTGCGGAAGATTGAGCGCCTGAGTGTGCCGGTCGATTGGCGCGAGTTCGGCGTCGCGCTGGGCGATGGCGAGGCGCTTCACGGTGTCAACGAAGAGCGATTCACCCACGTCGGGCAGATCTTCGGATGACAAGGCTTTGCGCAAGGCGGTGAGGTGTTCCTGGAGGCTGCGCTTTTGATAGGCGATGTCGTCGGGGATCTTGGTGAGTTCGACTTCGAGCTTGTGGCGCTTTTCGATCTCTTGGCGGACGATGTCATCGACGAGATCGAGCGTGGCGCGAATGAGGAAGCGTCGTTGCTCGGCATCCATTCGCGGACTCTCGTGATTGCTTGAGGGATGCCGCCAGTCGAGCAGACCGGAGAGGCGGCATTCTTGGTCACGGCCCAGCCATTCCAGCAGGTGGTCAAAGGAAATGGGTTCTTGCTCGGATGGGAATTCGGAGAGAGGAAAACTGGCCATCACTGCGGCATGAATGGCCTCCCGGAAGTCATCGTAGCGTCCGGGGGCTGCCTCAGTGTTGAAGATGGCCTCGATGGATTCGGAAATGCATGACTTGGGGTGCAGGCCAGAGCGGAAGGGACGGGCGATGATCCATGAAGTGTCACCGACCCAAACCTTGGCGACCACCCAGCCGTTCTCGAATGAATTCAGGATACGGTCGCGCATGAAACGAGAGCCGTAGTGCTGCTCTCCCAGCACGAATCGCAAGAGGCGGCAGAGTGAGGTCTTGCCGGCGGCATGACCGCCAAAGCCGGGGAGTTCCTGCTGGTCGGTGTGCGAGGCTTGAGCCCAGATGATGTTGAGTCCGCGACGGAAGGCAATGCGCCTGACCTCGGCTGTGGAATCGAGAGACCAGCTTCGCAGGATGCGGAGTTCTTCAATCCAGAGCTGAGGAGAGGTCTTCATGCGAATTTCCTTTCGAGGATTTCATACCGGGCCACTTCGCGGCGGACGGCGGGCTTCTGGGTGGTGGTTTCCAGTTTCACGGCAGCCGGGCGAGCTTGGTAGATGGTGAGAGCGGCAGCAGCATCGTAGTTGCGCCATGCATCTGGCTGCACGGGAATGTCGGCAGAGAGTGTCAGACGGATCTGACCCCCGACCTTCATGCGGGTGAGCTGGCCGTTGGCATTGAGAGCTTCCAGCATGTCCGCAAAGAGTCCTGGCTCGGCTGGTTCGGTTGCGAGGGACGAAAGCCACTCTTGGGTGGCATCTCCCAGCACCGATTCGGCCTCGGTGGCAAGATCGGGAGCGGAAAGGATGATGAGGTAGGCTTCCCAGAGTTGCTCCAGGGTGAATTCGTCCCCAGATAGACGAGCAACGGCGACAAGTAACTCCAGCCAGTAGGCACGAGCTTGCGTGAGGGCCACGCGATCTTCTTGCGGCAACCGAGGCCGATGGGCAACGCGAAGACTGGCGGGCAACGGATCAAGACGTGTCTGATATGTTACCCCGGTGCGCATAGCCTCACCGAGGGCGTCGTAGATTTGGAGGATGGTTTCTTTGGTGCGGTAGTGGCCGTGGTGTTTGGCTTCGTCTTTGCGCTTCACGATGGGGAAGGTGTCCATGATGTAGCTGACGGCATGGCGGGGCGTGGGGAAGGCGCGGGTGAGGGCTTCGGGCTGCTGCTGCCACTCGGTCTGGGGGCCGAGGTAGAGGTGGAAGAAGGCGGCGTCCAGCTCGCACCGCAGCAGGAAGCGCCGCTCCTCGTCCCACCGGAACGGCGGCCCGCTCCACCCGCAGTCCGCCGCGAACGCCTCCAGGTCCCAGGCGGTGTAGGTCAACTCCAGCACGCGGGGCAGGAGCCAGTCGCGCAACGATTGCGCAGTGGGGACTTGGGATTCCGGATCGTTGGCCCATGGGCAGGGCTGGGCGTAGGTGGCAGGCGGGAGGACCGGAAGCTGCTCAACAATAAAAAAGTTCATGTTTGCACCAGCGAGCTTCTGGCGAGTTGAGTAGTCCAACACAAACGAGTTCAGGGATGCGAGGAATGCTCCCGAAAGGTCGGGATGTTCAATGACACACACCGGAGCCGAGTTGCCCACGGCCACTTTTGGGATAACCGAGAACACTGCGTTTCTGCTATTGGTCATGACATTCGTCATACCTCGAAACGCAATGAACCATTTTGCCTTTGGCAAACTGGAAGTTACGTCCTCGACTTTTTCACTTGCGACCCAGAACCGAGGAAAAATTGCGTAGTCAGGGTCATTTAGGCTGGACGGAGACGATGCATTCGTCGGAGCCTTCATCTTGAACCGATCTGCTTCGGCAACGCCTTCAAAAGTGCTGGGACGGTGGTTAAACTGATGGAATAACTTCGCCTCATATAGAGGGAGATATTCCTTATCATCCTTGCAGAAATGGTTTCCAGAGAGTCTCCATCCATTGCTGTGCAATTGCTCGAATGTTCGGAACTCCCCAGAGTCATTGGACATGTGAAATAGTGTGCTGAAGCGTATACCCCACGGATCTTGCGGAGTTCCGCTGGACCGTTTCAGCACGGGCACGCGACGGTAGATGTGTTTGGTTAGGACTGCGTCTGTCTTCGATCTGAAAATTGGGCAGGTTCGAGTATTGGGATTCAGCAGCTCGATATCAGCGGGAGTCAGCGTGAAAACTCGGTCAATATCCAATAAGTCTTCGGGCTTGTGTGCGAAGAAGATGAACAACGCTTCGCCTGCGATAGGCTGCTTGCCGCTACCGGCGACAAGCAGACAAAACTTCATAACTGGTGCTACCTCAGCAAAAAGAAGCTCTTTGTTCTCGAAGTCAAAAAAGCTGACTAATGACTCGGTCTCGATCAAGTCCTGGAAGAATAGCTTGGTCGTGTCGTCAGATGCGATTCCGCTCGGCAGAACGCAGCCGACACGGCCCGTGTTGGAAAGGAGCAGGCGATTCTGTTCGGCGAAAACGGCGTAGAGATTGATATCGCCTCTGCCGCACAATGGGAACCTTCCACCGTTTCGCAGAAGGTGACTTTCGCCTTCAGCGACACGTGAAGCTTCTAGAAATTGCTGGAAGAGTTTAGGTTCACGAGCCTTGAGGGCCGCAATAAGCTTCTTGCGATCGGATGCGCTTTTGGCGTTGGAAATCTCCGGGTGTTGTTCGGCGAACCACTCCTTCTCCTGAAGCTTCACTCGCTCCCACGGCGGATTGCCGAGGATGCAGTCGAAGCCACCTTGGTCGAAGACTTGGGGGAAGGCGAGATGCCAGTGGAAGAAGCGGTATTGGCGGGCGTGGGCTTCGACTTCGGTCTGGAGGTCGGTGGGTAGGGGCTTGCCTTGGACGAAGTCGCGGAGGTGGGCGGTGGTGATGCCCCAAGCCGTTCCTTGTTCTTGGTTCTTTGTTCTTGGTGGCTTTGATGCGGCAGGCTTGGGATCTGCTGCGGGGGTGGGCTGGCCGAAGAGGTCGTCGTCTGTGTGGAGGAGGTGGCCTTCTATCGGAGATGGGAGATCGCAGTTGGGAGATGGGGCGGATTTGGCTTCGCCTTCAGTGACAGGATAGACTTTTTTGATGACGAAGGCGGCGCACCAGAGGTCGGCGAGGAGTTTGGCGTGGCGGTATTCGGGGGCGGTCTCGCTGGTGGTGAATGCGGCTTCTTTTTGCTGGAGGGCGGCGGGCTGGCTGTCGTCCATGGCCTCGATGGCGGTGGCGGCTTGGCGGAGGTGTTCGCGGATCGCTTCTTCCTCGTCCTTGAAAAGAGGGCCGAAGCCTTCGCGCTCTTTTTTGTTCCGCTTCTTGAGTTCGGCGCAGGCGGGTTTGTCGTCGCCCTCGATTGCGGTGAAGGTGTCGTCGGGGAGGCCGGCGGCGATGAGGTCGGGGGTGGTGCCGAGGAGGCTGTTGCCGGTGCGGATGTGGTGGTTGAGGAAGCCGAGGGGCTTGCCGGGATCGACGGTCTCCAGCCAGAGGGCGACGCGGCAGAGTTCGACGGCCATGGGGTTGATGTCCACGCCGTAAAGGCAGTGGCTGGCGACCTCGCGAAGGGCGTGGCGGTAGTCGTCGGGGCGGACGGCTCCGTCGGGGGCGCGGAGTTCGGCGAGTTTTTCGGCGAGGCGGCGGGCGGCGGCGAGGAGGAAGTGGCCGGAGCCGCATGAGGGATCGCAGACGGTGATGGAGAGGAGGGCGTCGATGGGGCGGTCTGGCTGGGCGGCGAGGCGGTCGGCGATGACGGGATCGAGAGCGGACTTGATGAGTTCCATCACCAGAGAATCCGGTGTGTAGAACGAACCGGTGGTCTTGCGGGCATTGCCAGATGTGGAACC
>DAORHS010000422.1:0-4737 GCA_035438165.1 Prosthecobacter sp. | reverse complement strand
ATGGGTTGCGGATCAAGACAAACTCATCCACGCCGCCCTCAGTAGCGCCCGCAGCGAGCACGACAGCGCCACCCTGCAGACGAGCTTCCCGATGCTGATGAAGATTCGGAAGGCTGCGGGTGTGGCGGTTAAGTGACTAGATCATGCTTGCTGGGGTGAAGGTGTTCTTCCGAGGCCTTAATCTTCAGTGGAGCAGCATGTCGTGCAGGCATTGAATCGAACCTTGGCAAACAGGGCATCGAAATCCACTCGTCCGCAAGACGTCGTGATCAACAAGGCGGCCTTGAGCCTTGCATTGGTTGCAACTCAGTGAACTCCAGGCCACCCGACCCGGAAAATCACCGACTTCGATCCAATCGCTGGCAGGCTCTCCTCTTTCTCTGGCCTCATACAGGCTCAGTCTTCTGTTCTCCAGTTGCAGCGGCGACCGAAAAGCTTTTGGTAATGCCAAGAGCTCCGAGGAACCTGTCTGCCAGTCAGTATCAATGGTCCGGTAAGAGACCAATTGGTGCATCGTCCCGCACAAGCTGCACACCAGTCCGTGGATCCAGCCGAGTCGAAAGCCGCCAGAACTATTTTGATGAGTAGGACCGGTAGCCATTTCAAAGGCTAGCGGACAGCTTTCGCAGAAGTAGGTTCCAATGTGCATGGCAAGTGATCGAGTCAGGACAATGATGCAGCGCTCAGCTCCGTCCGCAACGAACACGACAGCGCCACCCTGCAGACGAGCTTCCCGATGCTGATGAAGATCCGGAAGGCGGCGGGTGTGGCGGTGAAGTGAAAGTGGTCCGCACTGTCCTCTGTGCGGAACGAGCGTTCACCAGTCTCCAAACCCGCACAGAGGACTGTGCGGACCACTTTGATCGCGCAACTCGCGAGAGATGCCTGCCAACTAACACGTTCCATGTGGCCTATGAACCGCCGCCATTTCCTCCAGAAGTCTCTCGCCGCCTCTGCTTATGTTTCCGCGCCTGCCATCCTGAGTGCGAAGTCGCCGAACTCGATGTTTCAGGTGGCTTCCATCGGTGTCGGTGGGATGGGCGGGAACACGATGATGAGCGTGCTGCAGCATCCGAAGGTGCGCATCGTGGGGATGTGTGATGTGGATGCGAAGACGCTGGAGTTGGCGACGAAGGGCATGTCATCGCGGCGGAAAGAGCATCAGGACCCGGAGGCGGCGAAGCGTCTCGGAGGAACGGCGACGTTCCGGGATTATCGCGAGATGATCGTGAAGCTCGGCGACACAGTGGATGCGATCACCATCGGCACGCCGGATCACATGCATGCGGCGCAGGCGGTGACGGCGTTGCGGGCGAAGAAGCACGTCTATTTGCAGAAGCCGCTCACGCATCATTTGCACGAGGCGCGGATTTTGAGCACGGAGGCAGCAAGAGCGGGCGTGACGACGCAGATGGGCACGCAGGGGCATTCCAGCATCGAAACCCTGCTCGCAGTCGATCTCATCAAGAGCGGTGCCATCGGCAAGGTGAAGGAAGTCATCTGCTGGGAGAACAAAAAAGCCAATTGGTGGCCCAAAGTCACGCAGCGGAAGCCGGAGACCGATCCGGTGCCGGAGAATCTCGACTGGAACCTGTGGCTCGGCGTGGCGAACGAAGTGCCGTTTCTCGAAGGCGCGTATCATCCGTCCATGTGGCGCTCGTGGGTCGATTTCGGCGTGGGCATGATGGGCGACATGGGCTGCCATTACTTCGATGTCGTCTTCGCCTGCCTCGGCTTGAAAGCACCGAAGCGCGTGCGCTGCCTCGACGAAGGCAGCAAGGGCGATCTATATGCGCAGAAGCGCCATCTGGAGCTCGAATTCCCCGGCACACCGCTCACCGCAGGCGACACGATCAAGATGACCTGGAGCGACGGTGGTTATCCGTATGACGACCGCGTGATCAAGCCCAGCGTGCTCACCAAGGACACGCCGAGCGGCATTTTCTTCATCGGCGAGAACGGCGGCATCTTCAAACCGCACAGCCAGCGCCCATGGCTCGTGCCGGAGGAAAAATTCACCGGTCACGCTTATCCAAAGAATCGCATCGCGAATCATTACACCGACTGGGTGGATGCCTGCATGAAAGGTAAAAACGCCGCCACCGATCTGCCGACCTACGGCTGCCCGGTGACCGAGGCCGTGCTGCTCGGCGTGCTTTCCGAGCGCAATCCGGGCGACTGGATCGAATGGGATGCTGCTGCGGGCCAGGTGACCAACAAGCCGGAGCTGAATGCCCAGCTCACACGGAAGTATCGCGACGGGTGGAGCGTGGAGGGCTTGGGCTGAGTGACGCAAGGACGTTCGGCGGAAGGCTGACGCCATCCGCCACGTAGAGGCGTGTCTGAGCACTCCTTCCACGCGACTGCTTAACATCCGCAAAGCAACGCCAAAATTCAGCGCAAGTTTGGCATCGCCAAGGTTGCGCGCGGCGGAGGGCGTCGTAGCATGCGGGCGTCTCATGAGCGCGCACGAGCACAAACCCGATTCACGTCTGAAGCAGGCGGAAAAGATCGCCACCCATCCGGAGCAGTACAAAGTCTGCGAAGGCTGCGGTTCAATCGTGGTCACCCGCGCCGTGACGTGTCCGAGCTGCCACGCCTACCTCTTCGACGCCACGCCCGTGCGCGTGATCGCGCAGGCGAAGGAACTGGCCCTGCGCGCTGCGAATTCGGTACTGGCCTCGGATTTGTCGTGAGGGAGCGCGAGTATCCTACTCGCCTGTCTTTCCTGGAGCGATGAAGGCCTCCAAAGGTAGAAAAGGGAATGGCGAGTTCGGATTGAGAGCGATGGGTGAGAAAAGTGGCGAGTAGGCTTCCTCCTTCGCCAAGGCTACGGTGGACACGTTCGCCATACTCGCGCTCCACGATTCAGCGCTTCGGCATCTCTTCGGTGATCTCTCCACACAGCAGCCTCCCGAGCATGCCCGTCAGCCACAGATAGTGATCATTCGGCAGGCCGGGCTCGGCGAGGAATCGACTGTCACCCACAGGTGGCTGATTCATGGTTTTGAAAATCGCCGTGGCCTCGTCCAGCTCATCAAACATGGCGACGTAGAGCATCCGAGAGCCGGCTTGTTTGGCCGCGAGTGCCTGTGACCAGAGGAAGCGGCCGCCAAGACGAGGAATGGCATCGAACTTGGCTTCCTGGCCGCGTGACTTGGAGAGATTCTGCCAACTGAAACCGGGGAAAATCACGGGCAGGTAGTCGATCTTGCGCTCCGCGCACCAGGCGACGTCAGGCTTGAGGATTTTCTCACCACGACTGGCCGCGTCCTGTGGTGTGCCTAGTCTTCCCACAGCCCAGGGGCTGACGATGTCAGCGCGGGCGATGAGTTCGTGGAGTTTGGCGTCCTTGATGCAGTCGTGATCAAGCGTGCGCCAGTAATAGGGGACGCCAAGCATGATCGCACAGCCGTCGTCGTGCAGGAAGGTGATGAGGCGTGACCATTCATCGAGCATCGGCGCACGATCGTTGAAGCCGAGGCCCCAGAGGGCGACGAGCGGCTTGCCGTGATGCTTGAAGTAGGCGGAGCTTTCGCGGTCGAGGCGCCTTTCGGTGAAGAGGCGCTTCCAGTCGTCGATCACGAGCTGAATGCCGCCTGCTTTGATGCCGCTGAGATCATACATGAGCGTCCAGCCGCGTCCGTTTGCTTTCGCGGCAGCCTGGCAGTGAGCGAGCACTTGGTCCATCGGCTCGCGGAAGCGTTGGTCGCGTGTGGTGGCGGCGAAGCGCTGCACGAAAGCGCCGTCGATGCCGTAATCGCGCATCCATTTGAAATGAAGCTGCACGACGGACTCGCGCACGGAGCTGAAGACCTCGGCGGTGCGACCGTCGGCATGCTTGAACGGCGTGGCGAAGCGGTCCTGCGGAGGTATTTCGCTCACATCCGGCCACATTTCGATGTGAGCGTGACCTGGCTCGAATTTCCCGCCCGCCGCATAGTGATGCCAGCCGTTGTTGCTGCCGTCGCCTTCGCAGCGGAACCAGCCTTGGTAACCGCAGACGACCTTGCCGACGAGCGTGCTGGTATCGACGACCTGGGCGTGGACGCCGAGGGTGAGCAAGAAGGGCAAAAGGAGGAGCCGGATCATGACGGATGTTTTCGTTGACGGCAGGAAGGCGTCAAGGTGTGATGCGTTTCTCATGAAACGACGCGCCTTTATGGGTTCGCTGGCCGCCTGGCCTGCTTTTGCCGCCATGCCTCAAAAATCGGAAGCGACCATTCGTAGCGTCGCCGAAGGATTTCTCCGCGAGCATGGCATCCAGGGGATGAGCATCGCGTATGGACGCGATGGTGTGATCGAGTTCGAGCAAGGCTATGGCTTTGCCGATGTGGAGGGGAAAGAAGCGGTCACGCCCGAGCATCGTTTCCGCATCGCCAGCATCTCGAAGCCGATCACGGCCACGGCAGTGATGATGGGCATCGAAAAGGGTCTGCTGAAGCTCGACGACAAGGTTTTCGGCCCAAAGGGCATCCTGGGTGGTGATTACGCGGGTGATGTGGCCGCGATCACGGTCGATCACTTGCTCACGCACACCAGCGGCGGTTGGGCGAACGACAAGAACGATCCGATGTTCAAGAACCCGGTGATGACGCATGCCGAACTCATTGCGTGGACACTCGCGAACCAGAAGCCCACGCACCAACCGGGAGAGCACTACGCGTATTCGAATTTCGGCTACAGCGTGCTTGGCCGCGTGCTCGAAAAGGTGATGAAGCTCCCCTACGAGACGCT
>DAORHS010000421.1:0-4748 GCA_035438165.1 Prosthecobacter sp. | reverse complement strand
CGAAGGAGCCTTTCAGCATCGACCACGCGAGCGGTTGACGGCGGCAAATGATGAAAATGCTCGCGCTGGTCATGCCGATGGATTGCACCGCGAAGCTGAAATCGCGGCCCAGCGTTGCGGGAAGACCGAAGAGCAGCACGAGAATCGGGAACCCCACCGTGCCGCCACCCATCGGTGTGGAGCCGGCCACATAGCTTCCCATGGCCATCGCCAGCGCGATCGGCCAGTGCGCCGTCACGTCGTCCCAGCGGTCGTTGCCGAAGACCAGCCAAGTCCAGACGCTGTAGAAGCCGGCGAGCCAGAGGAACCAGATCCAGAGATGTTGTTTGCGGGGCGCTTGGATGGACATGCAGGCCGCCCATACGACATCAGCCACGGCAACGAAAATAGACTTTCGTTATGGCTTTGATGCTGGCTGGGCATCGTCCATCAGCCACTCCTCAATCACTTCGGCACGAGTTTTTTCAAGTCATCAGGCAGCCAGGCACGGAGCATCGGGCCGGTGGTGGCGGTGGTGAGCAGGCACATGATGATGAACATGGTGAAGAGCTTGTCATTCAGCAGGCCGAGGTCTTTGCCGACGCTGATGGCGATGAGGCCCATGAGCGCACGGGTGTTCATCAATGCGCCGATGGACAGCCCCTCACGCCAGCTTGCCCCGGCCCAGCGAGCGCCAAGCGTGCAGCCGCCGAGTTTACCGATGATCGCGACGAGGGAGACGAGCGCACAGGCGAACCACGCGGTGGCGTTGTCAAAGGAGCCGATCTTGGTGTTGAGGCCGGTGTTGGTGAAGAAGATGGGCACCAGGGCCACGATGACGAAGTCCGCAAAGCGCTCGCGCCAGGCTTTGACGAGCGAGGGTTCCGAATGCAGCGCCACACCGAGCGCGAAGGCCCCGAAGATGGCGAAGATGCCGAGCTTGTTCGTGATGAGCGCGGAGACAAACAGCGCGCAGAGCAGCAGGGCGAGGAATCCCGGCGTGAAGGTCTCCGTTTGGTGGTCCTTGCACTGCTTGCGCCACGCTTTGATGAGCAGCGGCCCGACCACCTTCATCAAAATGGCGAAGTAGAGGACGATCAGCGCCACCTGGCCGAGGAAGGGCAGCCAGGTGAAGTTGTCGCCCTGTTTGATGATGGCGGTGGCGACGCCGAGGAAGACCCAGCCCACCGCATCGTCAATGGCGGCGGCGCTGATGGCCGTGGCACCCAGCGCGGTGCGTTCAAGTTTCATCTCAAGCAGGATGCGGCCCATGATCGGCAGCGCGGAGATGGCCAGCGCGATGCAGACGAAGAGCTGGAAGCCAAACATCGGCAGATCCGGGGCAAAAGTGCGATGCAGCCACGGGGAGATCGCCAGACCGCCTGCCAGCGGCGCGAGAATGCCCATGAGCGAGGAAGTGATGACGACTTTCGACTTGGCCCGCAGATGCGAGAAGTCGAACTCCATGCCCACCTGGAAGAGCATCAGCAGCAGGCCGATCTTGGCGAGCAGGGCGAGCGGCCCTTTGACCTCCTCGGGAAAAATAAAGCTGACAAACTCCGGCGCGAACAAGCCGATGAACGACGGCCCCAGCAGCAAGCCGGCGGCGATTTCTCCCACGGCAGGCGGCTGCCCGATCTTGCGGCAGAGCCGTCCCATCAGCCACGCGGCGGCGATGATGACGATCCAACTGACGAGAACGAGTTTGAGCGTGTCTTCGATCTTGGCGGGGTTCATGGTCGCGAGTTCTGCCGCAGATTCATTGGTAACGAAAATAGACTTT
Source organism: Prosthecobacter sp. (assembly GCA_035438165.1). GTDB lineage: Bacteria > Verrucomicrobiota > Verrucomicrobiia > Verrucomicrobiales > Verrucomicrobiaceae > Prosthecobacter. Next base: position 2,986 of record DAORHS010000421.1, on the reverse strand, counting down.
CGCTATCGCTTTGATGCCGGCGCGATATAGAGCGTGCCGATCATGGAACTGCGTCATCTGCGTTATTTTCAAGCCGTGGCCGAGGAGCTGAGCTTCTCGCGGGCCTCTCGTCGTCTGCGCATTGCCCAGCCCGCATTGAGTCGTGCTGTGCAGGAGATGGAGCGGGAGCTCGGCACGCAATTGATCGAGCGTGAGCGGCGCTCACCACGGCTGACGCCTGCGGGCGCGGTGCTGCTGCATGAGACGGGATTGATCCTCGAAAGGCTGGATGAATCGCTGCGGCGAGTGAAACGCACGGCCAGCGGCGAGGAAGGGGAGCTGCGGCTCGGTTACATCGGGCCGCCGACGCGGATGTTCATGTCACGCTTGCTCAAGGAATACGGGAAGCGTTTTCCGCGTGTGACGGTGATCCTCGAAGAGCGCACGCCCGAGCGTGTGTGGGAAATGGTGTCGAAAGGGCGCTTGTCGGTCGGTTTGACGCGCCCGGTGCTGGCTCATCAGTCGCTTGGGCTGCAAACGCTGCTGCTGCGCGAGGAGAAATTTTGCGCGGCGGTGCCGAAGGATCATGCGTGGGCCAAACTGCCCTCGCTGCCATGGAAGAAACTCGCAGGCGAGCCGCTGATCATCCTGGCGCGGCGTGAAGGCGCGGGGTCGCACGATGCGATTCGCGTGGCCTGCGATGAAGCCGGCTTTGAGCCGCGCATCAAGCACACGCCGAGCGTGATCGGCACGATTTTGCAATACGTCGAGGCTGGAGAGGGCATCGGCGTGGTGCCGGAGAGCACGATGAGTAAAAACATCGCGCTCATTCCGCTCAAGCCCCAGCAGACGATCCCGCTGGTGATGGTCTGGGCCAAGGAAGGCGATGACCCGGCGGTGGTGGCGTTTCGCGAGCTGGTGCGGGAATGGCTGCGGGATGGGAAGCTTTGGTCGGCGGCGTAGATGCATGGAGGAACTGAGAATGGCGGAACTGAAAATGGCAGAATGGCGCTGACGCGGCTCCGACAGGCTCATTTGCAGTTCTCCATTCCTCCATTCTCAGTTCTTCCATGTTCGTGAATCGCACTTGCCCCCACGCCTGCGCAGTGCTCCCTTCGCCCCCCCTTGCCGGTGACAATCCAGTCATTCGACATTGATTCACTTTGTTCACCCCTGCGGGGCAGCCTGACGGCTGTCTGTCTCGCTCCGCTCGGCTCCTCATTCTTAATTCGTCATTCCAACCGCCATGTCCTCCGACCCCAAAGCATCCCAAGCGCAAATGGAGAAAATCGTCTCCCTCTGCAAGCGCCGCGGCTTCATCTATCAAAGCAGCGAGATCTACGGCGGCTGCGGCGGCGTGTGGGACTACGGTCCGCTCGGCGCGGAGCTGAAGCGCAACCTGCGCACCGCCTGGTGGAACACCATGACCCGCGAACGCGAGGACGTGCTCGGCCTCGATGCCAGCATCCTCATGAATCCCGCCATCTGGAAGGCCAGCGGCCATGTCGATACCTTCGCCGACCTCATGCGCGAGTGCTCGCTGACGAACAAACGCGTCCGCGCCGACCACGTCGAGCCGCAGGACGGCGTCGTCATGAAATACAGCGGCGCGAAGGCTCCGAACGGCTGGCGCTGGGACCGCGCCATCTCCGCCTTGCTGAAAAATGGCGAGCACATCGAGAGCTTCCGCAAACGCATCCGTGCCCTCATCGCGCAAAACGCCGGTGAATCCGCCGGCAAGCCCGAGGAGATCGAATTGCTCGGCGAAGAGAAAATCGACGCCGTGAATGGCAGCGTCGATTTCCATCCCGAAACCGGCGGCATGCTCGGCGAGGCGCGTCCCTTCAATCTCATGCTCAAGACCTACCTCGGCCCCACCGCGACCGAGGACGACGTGACCTACCTGCGCCCGGAAACCGCGCAGGCCATCTTCGCGCAGTTCAAGAACGTCTTCGACTCCAGCCGCGTGAAGGTGCCCTTCGGCATCGGCCAGATCGGCAAGGCCTTCCGCAACGAGGTCACACCGAAGAATTTCACCTTCCGCAGCCGCGAGTTCGAGCAGATGGAGCTCGAGTTCTTCATCAAGCCCGACGAAGCCGTCGAGATCATCAGCGGCGAAGTCGCGAAGTGGCATGAAGGCGCTGATTTGAGCGAACCGCAGCCGAATTGGGGCTGGGAGCTGTGGCACCGCTACTGGGTCGATCAGCGCACGAAATTCTACGAAGGCATCGGCCTCGGTGACGTGCTCGAATACTACTGGCAGACGCCCGCCGACCTCGCGCACTACGCCCGCGCCTGCGTGGACATCCTCTGCGAGTTCCCCTTCGGCACCGAGGAGCTGGAAGGCATCGCCGCGCGTGGCGACTTCGATTTGTCCGCGCACCAAACCGCCAGCACCAAGTCGCAGGAAATCTTCGACGAAGAACTCAAAACCGCCGCCGCCAAGCTCACCGACGAGCAAAAGGAAGCCCTCATCCAGAAACGCCTCGCCGCCGAAGCCGCCAAGGTCAAAGGCGAGCCGATGCCCGAAGCCGCCGTGCGTGCGTGGTTCGAGCGTCTCTTCAAAGGCAGCTACGTCCCCCACGTCATCGAACCCTCCGCCGGTCTCGACCGCATGGCGCTCGCCGTCATCGCCAAAGCCTTCAGCGAGACCGAAAAGGTCGATGAAAAGGGCAAAAAGGAAGTCATCACCGTCCTGCGCCTCCATCCGCGTGTCGCCCCGATCAAAGTCGGCGTTTTCCCGCTGCTCAAGAACAAGCCCGAGCTCGTCGCCAAGGCCCGCGAGGTCTATGCGCTGCTCAAGAAGCACCTGAACTGCTTCTACGACGAAACCGCCTCCATCGGCCGCCGCTACGCCCGCCAGGACGAAGTCGGCACGCCCTTCGGCGTCACCATCGACTTCGAAACCTGCGGCGAAAAAGGCCCCGAACTCGCCGACACCGTCACCCTCCGCCACCGCGACAGCGGCGAGCAAGAACGCGTGAAAATCAGCGAGTTGCTCGGGAAG
>DAORHS010000420.1:0-4771 GCA_035438165.1 Prosthecobacter sp. | reverse complement strand
CGAACTGCACCGCTGCATCGAGGCCACCGCTCAGAACACCGGTCTCACGCTCATCCTGGCGCTCAGCTACGGCGGGCGGGAGGAGATCATCGACGGCGTGAAGAGCCTGCTGCAGAGCGTGGAACGGGGTCATCTCGACAAGGCGATGATCGATGTCGAAATGTTCGGCAAGCATCTCTACACACGCTACTACCCCGATCCCGACCTGCTGATCCGTACCTCGGGTGAAATGCGGCTGTCGAACTTCCTGCTGTGGCAGCTGAGCTACACCGAATTCTACATCACCGACAAGCTCTGGCCGGACTTCTCCAAAGAAGACCTCAAAACCGCCATTCGCGCCTTCCATCAGCGCCACCGCCGGTTCGGGGGTGTATGACGAATGTTGACCTCCCTGCCAATTGCTGCGATAAACGCCCTCCACCCCAAAACACGCGCCCTGATGCCAGACACCCCGGATACCCACCTCATCATCGTGGATCCAGATGCCGACTTCCTCGCATGGGCGGCCGCCCATCTGAAAGCACCGGGCGTGTCGATCAGCACCTTCGAGCGGGCTGAGGACGCCCTGGCCTCCTACCTGAAAAAGCGCGCCGACCTGCTGCTCTCCGAAGTGCGCTTGAACGGCACCACCGGCATCGAACTGCTCAAACGCCTCCGCCAGAATGATCCGCAGTCGATGGTGATCCTGTTTAGCGGCACGGCCACCACCAGCCACGTCATCGAAGCCATGCGCCTCGGTGCCTACGATGTGCTGGGCAAAGAGCGCCTGCCCTATGAACTCCGCAGCGTGGTGGAGAGTGCGCTTACTTCCATCGAGGCACGCAAAGCCACCCGCGCCCAGGTCGCCGAAATTCCCACCGAATCCATTCAGGAGACCATCATCGGCCGCTCCGTGGCGATGCAGGAGGTCTTCAAGCTCATCGGCCGTGTTTCACGCTCCGACGCCCCGGTCATGATCACCGGTGAAAGCGGGTGCGGGAAGGAACTCGTCGCCGGAGCCATTCACAAGTTCAGCCCGCGTGCGCAGAAGGAATTTGTGGCCATCAACGTCACCGCGATCCCGGACAACCTGCTGGAAAGCGAGATTTTCGGCCACGAGAAAGGTTCCTTCACCGGTGCGGTGAACCAGCGCGTCGGTCGTTTTGAGCAGTGCGACGGCGGCACCCTCTTCCTCGATGAAATCGGCGACATGCCTCTCGCCGTGCAGAGCAAGCTGCTGCGCGTGCTTCAAGAAGGCCAGTATTCCCGCGTCGGCAGCAATCAAACGCTCAAGACGGATGTCCGCGTCCTCGCCGCCACGAACAAAAACCTCGAAGGAGAAGTCGCCAAAGGCACCTTTCGCGAGGATTTGTTCTACCGCCTCAACGTTGTGCGCATTCACATTCCGCCGCTGCGTGAACGCCGCGAAGACGTGCGCTTGTTGGCTGAGTTCTTCCTGCACCGTCTCTCCGCCCGCCGCCGCGGCCCCCAGATGCGCTTCACCGACGACGCACTCGACATGCTCGACGCCTACGACTGGCCCGGCAACGTGCGCGAACTCGAGAACACCATCCAGCGCGCCTGCGCCCTCTGCAATTCAGACGTGCTGCTCCCTTCCGACATCCCGCTCGGCAGCAAAGGCGCCCGCCACATGGACCCGTCGAGCACCGTCACCCGCATGCGCGATGCCCTGAGCATGCTCGTCAGCGTGGCGGAAAAGACGCCGGACATCGAACTCCTTCCCTGGGTGGAGCGCGAGCTTTCCCGCCTGGCCTACCGCCATTTCAGCGAAGACGCAGATCGCACGGCGAAATTCCTCGGAGTCAGCAGCACCGCCCTCGAAGGCCACCTCAGCGCCCCCGCCGTGAAAAAGGCCGCCCTCGACGGCCAGATCAGCGCCCCCGCCTCGAAAAAGGCGAAGAAGGCCAGTTGAGCGAACTCACGCCTGCTTCGCCCGCCAGACAACCATCTCTCCTCACGTTAATCCGTTCCCTCTATGCTCAAACAACTCACTCTCACCGCCCTCGCGGCGCTCGCACTCTCACCGGCATGCCTCGCCCAAGGCGACGGCTGGATCTCCATGTTCAATGGCAAAGATCTCAGCGGCTGGAAATCCAACGAAGAAGTTCCCGGCGTCTTCACCGTCGAAAACGGCGAACTCAAGGTCAGCGGCGGCCGCGCGCACCTCTTTTACACCGGCCCAAAGGGCGACGCCAAATTCCAGAGCTTTGAACTCAAGCTCAAGGTGAAGACCACCCCCGGCTCCAACAGCGGCGTGTACTTCCACACCCAGTATCAGGACAAAGGCTGGCCCGACAAAGGCTACGAGTGCCAGGTCAACAGCACCCACACCGATCCCAAGAAAACCGGCAGCCTCTACGGCGTCATCAACATCCTGGCCCTCCTGCCTGACCAGAAGGAGCCTGCAGGCGGCAAGCACATCAAAGTCCCGCTCGCCCCGAGCAAGGACGACGAGTGGTTCGATTACAACATCAAGGTCGAAGGCAGGCACATCACCCTCGCGGTCAACGGCAAGGTCACCGTCGATTTCGTCGAGCCTGAAGGCTGGGATCCCGCCAAGGAACTGAAAGGCATGCCTGGCCGCAAGCTCAGCGAAGGCACCATCGCCATCCAGGGCCACGACCCGAAGAGCACCACCTATTACAAGGATATGTTCATCAAACCGATCCCGTAATCCGGTCGCACCACACCTTTCAAACACACAGCGGGCGTCTTCACCAGACGCCCGCTTTTTTGTGCCCTTGAGCCGGCTTTTACTCCCTTTTAACGCCTCAAGCCCCGCCCTTAACTCGGCAGGATCGGAGGAGTAGGCATCATGGGGGCGGATCAACCTCCTCATACCATGATCGACATCCTCTACCTCATCCTCCTCGTGGCCTTCTTCGTCATCAGCGGCGCTTACGCCAACGGCTGCGAAACCCTCTAACCACCCACCACCACCAGGTTCCCTCACACCTCGTCCCTTCGCCACGTCCAGTGCTAACACGACCCGCCCCCGAAAGACCAATTTCCTAGCAGACCAATAGCTGCACTGCCTTCCGGCCTGTTCAGCGCCTCAACACCAACAAAACTAAATCGACCAACACATGAAGCCCAATAGCATGACCTCATACATTACCAAGTCGGTGACCGTTCTTGCTGCCTGTGCAGCACTGAACGCATCCGCCGGCACCGCGCCCGCCAAGGGCCCCGTCCCGCCCGTGGACGAGCCAAGCACCCTCTTTGATTCGATGGGTGCCAACATCAGTGCCGCCTACGACAGCCGCTATTACTTTCGCGGTCTCTGGTTCGCTGACAACATCATCAGCACCTTCATCAATCTCTCGATTCCGTTGATCGGCGGAGCGGGAGAGGATGCAGGTAGCCTCACGTGGGGAATTGGTGGTGGTTATATCGCCACCTATCAGACTCCCTTCACTGGTTTCTTTGGGCCTGGAGCTGGAGTTACCACCGACAGTGGTTTTGATTACTCGGAGTACGATCTTTACACGTCTCTGACTTACGACGCTGGATTCGCCAGCTTTGGCATCCAGTATCAGTATTACGGTTATCCAGACACATATTCTGGCTCTTTCATGGGAACCGGCAATGCGGGGGGAGATCCTGAACTCGGTCTTGGCGGCGCTCACGAAGTAGGCGTTACCGCGACGATTCCGCTTGGTGCGTTGAACCTGTATGCTGGTTATTATTATGACCTCACGATCGGCGGCCAGTACTTCCAGTTGGCCGCAGACTACACCATCGCCATCAATGACTGGTTTAGCATCGTTCCGGCTGTCCAAGGCGGTTATGGCATCGACTACTACACCGGCACGCGCAGCGCTCTCTTCGCGCCGGGAACTACTCAGTCCAGCGGCTTCACCCATGTGCTCTTCAGCATCAGCACCCCGGTCAAGCTGACCAAGATCGCCACCCTGACGCCCTACGTTGCTTGGAACTTTGCCGGCAGCACACGCAACTACATGAACGCCACTCACGACAACGAGATCTTCGGTGGCGTGAAGCTCAGCGTCGCCTTCTAATTCACGCGGGTTTCATCACCCGTCTCCACATCTGATTAAGTTGGGAAGCTCCCGGTCGGTTCGCTGGCCGGGAGCTTTTGTTTTTGCCGTGATCCCCCTGCCGTCGCTAGCATCTGCGTCGCATGGCAGAAAATCATCCGCCCAACTGGAACTCCCGCAACCTCACGCACGGCTGGCAGCGTGGCGTCAATGTCTTCTTCTGGGGTCTCGGCTTCAAGCCGGAAGACTTCAATAAGGCGCAGATCGGCTGTCCCATCTGTCAGCGACAACATCCCGCCGGGAAACACCGGCAGCGCTGTCTCGTTGTGCTCACACAATATCATGGCCGATGGAGCTGAGATGATCTGCACCTCACCTAGCTACGACGCGATCATCGGCCTGAATCGCTGAGGCAAATCGGTCCCGCCGTCGCCTTGGTGCCGCCTCCGTGACAAACGAACAAAATCCCGCATTTTGAATGCCTGCGGTATTTTCAGCCCATGAAGTCCGTGGCGGGAACGCCACCTGTCAGGCATTTCCGGTGTTTTAACGCCCTTTTAACGCCCCAAGCCCCGCCCTTAACTCGGCAAGATCCGAGAAGTAGGCATCATGGGAGTGGATCAGCATCCTCATACCATGATCGACATCCTCTACCTCATCCTCCTCGTGGCCTTCTTCGTCATCAGCGGGCTTTACGCGAACGGCTGCGAAACCCTCTAGAGCCTGTTATTAACTTTTGGGGAAGAGAGAAGACAGCATGAGGGTGGCAA
>DAORHS010000419.1:0-4774 GCA_035438165.1 Prosthecobacter sp. | reverse complement strand
CTTGGATCCTCCCCGGGGTACAGCTCTTTTTAAAGTTAATAACAGGCTCTAAGGCAGCCTCGGTCGTCCTTGCGCGATTGGGAAATTTCCCTGGCCTCACGTTAATGCGCGATCTCTTTCTCAAAGACCTCGACGCAGCTAGACTTCCCTTGCTGTTCGCACTGGAGGAAGAAGTCCGCCGTGAAGGGAATACGATTGAAGGAGTCGCCCGGCCACTAACGGACTTCCAGACCAAGCTCTACCACACCCTGCAACGCAGCCGGGCGGCAAGTGTGTCTGCGCCCACCTCAGCGGGCAAATCGTTCGTCTTTGCGATCGATATAGCCCAGAAGATCAAGTCGTCAGATAAACCGATGGCCATCGTTTATCTTGTTCCCACCCGTGCGCTGATTCGACAGGTTACTGGCGATGTCCGCAAGCACTTAAAAGACGCGAAGATCGAAGGCGTGCCAGTTCGTTGTGTTCCACTTCGAGTTTCCAAGGAGGATGTTCCAAACGGGATTGTCTATGTTCTAACGCAGGAACGACTGCTCACTCTGCTGAACCAGGAAGCTGATTCCAACGCCTGGGTGGACATGCTTCTGGTGGATGAGGCTCATGGCATCAAGGATGGTGCGCGCGGCATCCAGCTTCATGCAGCGATAGATCAGGTCGTTCGTCGATTTCCCTCCGTTCGAGTGTATTTCGCCAGTCCATGCACACGGAACCCGGAACACTTGCTGGACTTGTTCTCGCTTGGGGGAGCCGGTGAGACATTCATCGAACAACTTTCCCCTGTGGGCCAGAATCTTGTACTGGTGCAGTCTGAAAACGAACCGAAGCATGCACGGTTCGATCTTGCGGTGGATGACGAAGCCATTCCTCTCGGCACCCGGGAACTGGACTTTGAGTTCAGAAGTCTGAAGCCCGCTGCAAGGCGCGCTGCGTTCGCCCGTGCTGTAGCGAGCGGGAAACGCCTTGGTCGTTGCTGCTGTATTATTTATGCGAACAGTCCGGATGACGCTGCTGATGTCGCTGGTGAACTCGCCAAGCAGGAACCAGAATCACGAGAGATTCCCGCTGTGATTCAGGACTTCATTGAGTTCCTCACCGAGCATGTTCATCCAGAATATGCGCTTATCTCCCTCTTGCGAAAGCGGGTAGCCTTTCACCACAGCAAAATGCCTGGACCGGCACGCGCAGGGGTAGAAGATTTGTTCTCATCAGGCCATCTGCGATACATCTGCTGCACGGCAACTCTGCTACAGGGAGTGAACTTACCCGCCAGTGACATCGTAATCGAACGCCCAATGCAAGGCAGGAGCCATCCGATGGATCGCGGTTCATTTTTGAATCTCATCGGAAGGGCAGGGCGTCTTGGAAAGGAGTTTCATGGGAACATTTGGTGTTTGCAGCCGCAAACCTGGAACGAACCGGTATATAAGGGTGAAAAACTCCAAACACTTCGCTCGGCTTTGGAGGATGTGGTTGCGGATGGTGGCATGTCAATCCGGCAGGTGTTGAACGGCCAAGCGCTGACAGAAGAAGACTTCGACACTGGCAGCGCTGCTTTGGGCAAAGTTCTTCAAGACTTCGTTCTCGATGGAGGAGACGCGCATGATACCCGATACATAATAAACGCCGATCCTGAAGGATGGAAGGAGACGCTACGCCAAGTGATACCATTCGGCGCGATGCTTCCGGCAGATGTGATCAAACGCAACTTTACGATCCACCCAGCTAAACTATCGGACCTTCACCAGTTCTTGCTCTCTGTGGAAGACATAGATGCGTATGTGCCGCTAGATCTTTGGACGAAAGGCACCTACCGTCGGCTCTCAAACGTCATGCAGACGGCTCGTGAACGGCTCAATCCTCCGTCCCGAACCTACCATTGGACTCACTCCTGGATGGCATTCTGGTGGATGCGAGGCGAGAGTTTGCGTTGGTTGATCGACCAGCGAATTGCTCAATGTCAGAAAGCAGCTGCGCGTGATGGAACGGCCATGTCACTAACCGTGAATCAAGTCATCCAACGAGTCATCGAAGGAATCGAGTCACTGCTGCGCTTCCAGTATGCCAGAGACTTGAAGGGCTACCTGGACATCTTGACGCTTGTGCTTCGCAAGCGGCGTCCAAACGAGCCGGAAGTCGTCCTTCCTCCGTTGCCTCTGTATCTGGAGTGCGGCAGTTCAAACGCTGGCGTGATCCGTTTGATGTCCCTGGGATTGTCGCGAATGACCTCTTTGATGGTGTGCAAGAAGATCGTAGGCATGCGTAATGATGCTTCGCCGGAAGATTGGATGGCGGCAATTGCTGTTCAGCGGCTCGACAAGTTTCCCCTCCCGAAGATTTGCATCCAAGAGATCAGGCATCTGATTTTGGGTAAGTAGCCTGGCGCGGGTTGCGATGTTGCCAAGAGATGCCGGACAGCTATTTCTTGCCATAGTCCGACCATGAACAAGCTCTTGCCCTCCAGCTACGCTCCGTTGCTCGCCGACCTGAAAGCCCGTGTCCGTGCGGCGCAGGTGAAGGCGGCGGTGTCGGTGAACCGGGAGTTGATCCTTCTCTACTGGCACATCGGGCGGGAGATTCTGCGGGCGCAGAAGGCGGAGGGCTGGGGCACGAAGGTCGTGGAGCGGCTGGCGAAGGACTTGGCAGCGGAGTTCCCGGAGATGGATGGATTCTCGCCGCTGAACCTCAAACGAATGCGGGCGTTCTACGCGGCATGGGAACCAGTCGAAATCGTCCAACAGCCCGTTAGCAAATTGACCAGCCCAATTGTGTCACAGCCTGTGACACAATTGCGGAAGGCAAAAGTGCAACAGCCTGTTGCAGAATTAGTGTCACAGGCCGTGACACATTTCGACGGCCCGCCCGAACCACTGTCGCTGCTGCCGTGGAGCACGAATCTCATCCTGCTGCACAAGCTCAAAGACCCCGCCACGCGACTGTGGTATGCGCGCAAGACGCTGGAGAACGGCTGGAGCCGGGCGGTGCTGACGGTGCAGATCGAGTCGCGGCTGCATGAGCGCAGCGGGAAGGCGATCACGAACTTTGCGCTGACGCTGCCGCCGGTACAGTCGGATCTGGCGCGGGAGGCGTTGAAGGATCCTTACACCTTCGATTTTCTCTCGCTGTCGGAGGAGGCGCACGAGCGTGATCTGGAGCGCGGGCTGGTGGAGCAGGTGCAAAAGCTGCTGCTGGAGATGGGCGCGGGGTTCGCGTTTGTCGGACGGCAGGTGGCGCTGGAAGTGGGCGACGAGGATTTTTATCTCGACCTGCTGTTTTACCATCTGCGGCTGCGCTGCTTCGTGGTGGTGGATTTGAAGATGAAGCCGTTCGAGCCCGAGTTTGCCGGGAAGATGAACTTCTATCTCTCCGCCGTGGACGACCAGATGCGCCACGAGGACGACGCGCCGACCATCGGCCTGCTGCTGTGCAAGGACGCGAAGAACAAGCTGAAGGTCGAGTATGCGCTGCGCGACGTGAAGAAGCCCATCGGCGTGGCCGAGTGGCAGACGCGCCTCGTGGAGTCGCTGCCGAAGAAGCTGCAAGGCGCGCTGCCGACCATCGCGGACATTGAGCGGGAGCTGAACCAGCCCGCCCGTGCCAAGGCAAAGACGAAGAAGAAGTGAGACGAGTCGTTCCGCGCATCGAGTGCCCTACCCTGGAGAGACGCTGATTCAGTTGCACCGCGGAGATTCGGAGAACGCAGAGAATTGATGCCGAGAGACTGTCTCTGCGTTCTCCCAAACTCGGCGGTGCAAATCTGATTCTTCTCCCACACGCAAGACAGGCAGCTTCACCGGCTTATTTTGGGCCGATCCACCGCCATGCACCCCCCGTTTCCATCACGTCGCGATTTCCTCCGCAGCACGCTTGGCGGCTTCGGTTATCTCTCGTTCGCGGGATTGAGCACGCAGGCGGCTCTAAGTCGCGGGGCGATGTTTCCGGCGAAGGCAAAGCGGGTGATCATGATGTTCATGCAGGGCGGCGTGTCGCATGTGGACACGTTTGACTACAAGCCGCTGCTCCAGCGTGATTATGGCAAGCCACGGAGCGACAAGGGCACGGCGAAGCTGTTTGGATCGCCGTGGAAGTTCGCGCAGCATGGGCAGAGCGGGCAGTGGGTGAGCGAGCTGCTGCCGCACATGGCGAAGCGCGCGGACGATCTGTGCGTGCTGACGGCGATGCACACCGACCAGCAGGCGCATGAGACGGCGGTGCCGATGTTTCACACGGGCAATCCCACGCAGGCGCGGCCTTCAGTGGGAGCGTGGTCGCTCTACGGGCTGGGCAGCGAGACGCAGGATTTGCCGGGCTACATCGCCTTCAACTCCCTGCGCAGTCTTGGCGCGCAGAGTCATGGCAGCGCGTTTCTTCCCGCCGAGTATCAAGCCACGATCGTGCGTGAAGGCGGCGCGAAGGACAAGCCGGGCACGCTGCCGGTGCCGAATCTGCTGCCCGCGCATCTGACCACGGCGCAACAACGCGCGCAGTTGGATTTGCTGGGCAAGATCAACCGTCGCCGTCTCGCACAGGACGGCGTGAATGCGGAGCTAGAAGGCGTGATCCACTCGTATGAGATGGCCTTCCGCATGCAAAAGGCGGTGCCGGAGCTGATGAACCTCAAAGGCGAGTCGGAGGCCACGCTGAAGAGCTACGGCATCGGCGAAGGCGGCACGGACAGCTTTGGCAGGCAGTGTCTTTTTGCCCGCAAATTCGCGGAGGCCGGTGTGCGCTACATCGAGATTGGCACGGGCGGCTGGGATCATCATTTCGACATCAAGCT
>DAORHS010000418.1:0-4781 GCA_035438165.1 Prosthecobacter sp. | reverse complement strand
CGGGGCGAACAAGCAGTTCGTGAACTGCTCACCGGTGACGATTCAGGTTTTGAAGAGCCTTGGCGAGTTTTTGGTCGATCTGCACGGACCGCATGATCATCAGTCGCTGAACTCGAAAGAGCGGCAGCTTGAGATGCTGGACAAGTTTGCCGGGGACGAGGAGATGCTGGGGAAATATCAGGACGCCTGGAGGCAGTGGCGAGCCGCGGTGACGGAGCTGGACGAATTGGAGAACTCCGAGCGGGCCTCCAGCCAGCAGATCGACATGCTGAAGTTTCAGGCGAACGAAATCGCGGCGGCGAGCCTCAAGCCGGGCGAAGAAGAAGAGATTGAATCGCGTCACCGCATCGCGGCGAACGGTGCGCGTCTGGCCGAGCTCTGTGGCAGCATCACCAGCCGTCTGAGCGAGGGCGAGGGCAGTGTGATCGACGGTCTGCGTGAGATCAGCCGCAGCATCCATGAGCTGGAAAAGATCGATCCGGGCACGGCGGCGATGTTTGAGGGCTTCAAATCCGCACAGATCGAGCTGACGGAGCTGGAGAGCAGCGTGCAGGACTACGCGGACGATCTGGAGACCGACGCCGCGGAATTGGACAAGCTCGAAAGCCGCATCCACACGATCCAGACGCTCAAGCGGAAGTATGGCCGCACGATTGGCGAAATTTTAGAGTTCCTGGCCGAAACGGAGCGCAAACTCGCGAAGATGGAGAATCGCGGGGAGGAGATTGCGAAGCTGCAGAAGCTCGTCAAAGAACGCGAGGCTGAGGTGTCGAAGCTCGGGAAACAAATCTCGAAAAAGCGGGCCGACGCGGCTCCGAAACTGGCCAAGGAGGTTGCCTCACACCTCATCGAACTCGGATTCAAGCGCAGCGTGTTTGAGGCGCAGCTCGTGGTGCTGCCCACCCCGGAGCGCAACGGCCTGGAGGAGGTGGATTTCCATTTTGCTCCGAATCCAGGCGAGCCGTCGAAGCCGCTGCGTCTGACGGCGAGCAGCGGTGAGATGTCACGCGTGCTGCTGGCGGTGAAAAGCGCCCTGGCAAAGCAGGATGCGGTGCCGCTGCTCGTTTTCGATGAAATCGACGCCAATGTCGGCGGCAACATCGCCGAGGCCGTGGGCCGCAAGATGGCCGTGCTGGGAGCGACGCATCAGGTCATCGCCATCACGCACTTCCCGCAGGTGGCTTCGCTGGCAAAAAGCCATTTTGTGGTGACCAAGGAGATCAGCGGGAACACCACGCGTTCGCAGATTCAGGAAGTCAGCGACGAACAGCGCGTCGATGAACTCGCGCGCATGCTGGGTGGCAGCGCGGCAAGTGCGCGCGTGCATGCGCTGAGTCTGCTCAAAGGAGCGGCTTGAAATCAGGCCATCTGCGGGGTGCCGAGCATCATGCGCGGCGGGCGGCCTTTCACGCGGCTGAGCGTGGCGCGCAGGGCCAGTGAACCCAGCTGGGTCTGCGGGTTCCAGCCCTTGGGGGCCTTTTTCCCAGTGCTGGTCCATGGCATGCCGTCGGCGATCCATTGCTGGCGGAAGTCGTCGTAGCTGATGCCTTGGTCATCGTCAGTGACGCCGAACTGAAATCCGCAGCAGGCGCAGATTTCCAGAGAGGCGCCGCCGGTGCGGTTGCGGGGCGGCTCCGAGAGCTTGTCATAGCCGCAGACGGGGCAGTAGTTGTTGTGGATTTTCATGGTTGGTTTTTGGGGAGGTTTTGAAGCTTGGTTTCAGAGGAAAAAGCGGGCCAATCTACAGCCTTGTGCCGCCAAGGCACGCGAGGACACAGATGGACCGATGAACAAGGGGGCTCATGAGGGGGATGGAACAAACAGAGATTACAGTATGACCGTCTTAAGGGAAGACTGTTCAAACTGTATAGCGTCCGCGTCGTGTTCCATTCATCCATCTCCACGCGGAGTCAATGTGCTCTCGTGGGTCGAGATGAACCGCCTGCCACTGAAGGATTTCCTTAGCCAGCCTGGGGTCGGCGATCAATTCTGAAGGATCCCCAGCTCGTCGTTCTCCGTAGCGGACGGGAATTTTCCGGCCTGTGACAGCTTCGGCCGTCGAGATGATTTCTTTCACGCTGAAACCGCGCCCGGTGCCGAGGTTTACGGCAACGGTGTCCCCGCCTTGACGCAGGTAGTTCAATGCCAGTGCATGAGCCGACGCGAGATCGCAGACATGGATGTAGTCGCGGATGCAGGTGCCGTCTGGCGTGGCGTAGTCGGTGCCGAAGACGGTGATGTGCTCACGCTGGCCTGCGGCGGCCTGGAGCACCAGCGGGATGAGATGCGTCTCGGGATTGTGATCCTCACCGATCTCACCGCTGGGGTGGCAGCCGCTGGCATTGAAGTATCGCAGAAAGACGGACTTCAGGCACCAAGCACGGTCACAGTCGCGCAGCACACGTTCCAGCATCCACTTGCTGGCACCGTACGGATTCACCGGAGCCTGAGGGTGGGATTCGTCGATGGGGACTCGTACGGGATCGCCATACGTCGCGCAGGTGGAGGAAAAGATGAAGCGTTTGCAGCCGTGGCGCTGCATGGCTTCGAGAAGCGTGAGCGGCGCGGCGAGGTTGTTGCGGTAGTACTTGAGCGGATCGGTGACGGACTCTCCCACGTAGGCGAAAGCGGCGAAATGCAGCACGGCTTCAGGCTGATGTTGGGCGAAAAGCTTCTCCATCAGCCCTGCGTCGGACATGTCTCCTTCGACAAAGGTCACGCGGTCCAGGGGCAGCGCCTCGCGATGGCCGAACACAAGATTGTCGAGGACGACGATGCGTTCATGCTGTTCCAGCAGATGACGTACCGTGTGCGAACCAATGTAGCCGGCGCCGCCGGTGATGAGGAGGGATCCTTGGGGCATTCGGCAAATACAGCAGGCGCCGGCGCGGCTGCCAAACGAAGTTTGCTTCAAATCCTGCTGCGTGCAGGCTTACGGGGCCGCCTTCGGCATGGGCACCTGCACCGGATGCATGAGGTAGGCGATCAAATCGCGCACCTGATCGGGCTGGAAGGCCAGCAGCAGGCCTTCGGGCATCATCGACATCGGCGAGGTTTCCTGTTTGATGATGTCGGCGCGTTCCAAGGTCAGAGTTTCGGTCAAGGTGCGCAGCGTGAGCGTGCGATCGTTTGATTCGGCGACGACACCATTGAGAATGCGGCCGTCCTTGTGCGTCAGCAGGCTCATGCGGAAGTCGGCGCTGACCACGCCGCTGGGATCGGCGATGTTTTCGAGCAGGTAATCGAGGTTGGCACGGCCGGAGCCGGTCAGGTCCGGACCGATCTTGCCGCCCTGGCCGTACATGGCATGACAGGAACCGCAGACGGCGGTGAAGAGCATGCGGCCCTGGCTGAGACCGGCCTTCGCCAAGGTTTCCGGAGTGAGCTGCTTCTTGAGCTTCTCGATGAGCTCCTTTTTGTCTGCGGCAGATTCCCTCAGCTCACCCCAGACCTCGACGAGCTGCTTTGAGAGCGCCTCATCATGGAGGGAGTTGATCTGCCGCGCGTGAAAGGCGCTGAGGTCGGCGCGTGGAATTTTCCCGGCGGCCATTTCTTTGAGCAGGGCCTTTGCGAAGGCCGGACGCGACACCAGCGTGTCGATGACGGCGGGACGGTCCCCTGCGGCGAACTTGCGGTAGCTGGCGACGAGCTTCTGGCCGATCTCGGGATCGCTGAACAGGGCGAGGCCGCGCACGGCGGTGACATTCACGCCGCGAACTTCAAGGAGCCGCGTGCAGATCTCGCGGAGATCCGGCGGCCGGTTCTCAATCAGCGTCTTGAGGGCTGATTCGCGTGCGAGAACATCGGCTTTGTCATCAAGCGCGATCTTCTTCACGTCGTCGAGCGCACGACCGTCGCCGAAGAGGAAGCTGAGATCGCGGATGAGAGGTGATTTCGATGTGGAGGCAACTTTGTCCCAGTTCGCTGGCTTTGGAGCCTTGCGGATGCCTTTGAAGGCATCGGACATCCCTTCGAGTATCGACTCGATCTGATCGGGCTTTGCCTGAATGAGCAGGGAATTCAGATGGGTCGGCTTACTGGCTAAACCCCGTGTTATCCAACGTAAGAGCTGGGGCCAGAAGCAAAGTTTAGCGATTTGAACCACTGCTTTAGGGTCATGCTCGACTAAGGGGCTGATTCCGAACCAAACCATGTATGGAATAAATGGGTCTTCCATGTCATCAGTGCTGTAGGCCAAGGCCATTGCCAAACTCGGGCGCTTTGAGAGTGGAAGGCGCTGGAGCGTGGCGGCGAGTTGGAGGCGGACGAATGCGGAACTCTCGTTTTGAGCCATTTTGATTGGATCAAAAGTCAGTTCAGGATACACAGCATTAGGAAGTGGTCCGGTTAGTGCATCGATCGGAGAAAACTGTACTAGTTCGCGGATGGCGAGCACACGGGCGTGTTCGTCGGGCGATTTCAAATCAGCCTTTGGCCATGGTTTGCGCCAGGCGAAGGGTGTTTCAGGCTTCTTCGGCTCGCCGTAACTGACGCGGAAGATGCGGCCGCTGGTGCGATGGACGCCGGTAGATTCGTGGCACTCGCCGGTGTCGCTCCAGTCGAGGATGAAGCCGCTGCCATCAGGACCGGTGCTGATTTCGATGCCGCGGAACCACGGATCGTCGCTGAGAAAAACATCGGGCTCGTGTTTGCCGACGTAGCCGCTGCCGTTGCGTTCCAGGCGCTCCACATTCGCGCGGCGACCATGCATGTTCAGCGTGAAGAGCTTGTTGCGATACTTTTCAGGCCATTGGTCGGCCTGGTAAATCATCATGCCGATG
>DAORHS010000417.1:0-4787 GCA_035438165.1 Prosthecobacter sp. | reverse complement strand
GGCACGTTCGAGATTGCGGGCCTCATCGAAGCGCGCCTTCAGTTCCACGAGCACGGTGACGTGCTTGCCGGCCTGCGCGGCGCGGATCAGCGCGGAGATGATGCGGCTGTTTTTCGCGGTGCGGTAGAGGATCTGCTTGATGGCGATGACGTTTGGGTCCGCCGCCGCCTCTTCGACGAGGGCAAGGACGGGATCGAAGCTCTCATAGGGATGATGCAGCAGGATGTCGCCGCGCTTGATCGCATCAAAGATGCTTTCGCCGGGCGTGATGGCGGTGCTGGGATGGCTGTCCCATGGCCCGACTTTCAGTTCGTCAAAACCGGAGATGCCCGCGAGCTGGAAGCAGGCACGGAGGTCGAGCTCGCCAGGAATGTCATAGACCTGGGCGGTCTTCGCGCCGCAGAGGTCGCGGATGATGCGCGTGTGCTCACGCGAGGCGCCGGCTTCGATCTCGATGCGGATGGCGGGGCTCTTTAGCCGTGCTTCGAGCACTTCGGCCATTTCGCTGGCGAGGTCGAAGGTGCTCTCGTCATCGACGGTGATGTCCGTGTTGCGGCTGACGCGGAAACGCGCGGGAAAGGACACTTTTTCCGCCGGGAAAAACTCCCCGATGAACAGAGTGACCACGTCCTCAAGGTTCACATAGAGATGCTGGCCGCCCTCGGGGTCGGGCACCAGCACATGCCGCGGCAGGTTGGCCGGGAGCGGCAGGAGCACGTGGCGTTTCTCCGCCTGTCCGTTGTCACCGCCGGTGACGGTGCAGATGAGGATGATGTTCAGCGCCGGGATGGCCGCACGGGCGCCGGCGTCGTCGATGACGACCGGTGAAAGCACAGGAAAGATGTGCTCGTCAAAGTACTCGCGCAGCAGCGTGCGCTGCGCGGGGGTGAGCTCGGTGTTCAGCAGCCGTCGAATGCCATTTTCCTTCAACAGCGGCACGAGCTGCTGCTGCAGGATGTCATACTGGCGCGCCACAAAAGCGGCGGCATGCTGGTGAACCTGCTCCCACTGCTGCGTCGGCGTGAGCCCGGCGCTGTCCCGCGCACGCAGGCCCTGCTCGCGCAGCAACTGCAGGCCGCCGATGCGGACCATGAAAAATTCATCGAGATTCGAGGCGGTGATGGCGAGAAACTTGACGCGCTCGAGCACCGGAAGATCGCTGCGCGCGGCCTCGTCGAGCACGCGGGAGTTGAAGGCGAGCCAGCTGAGTTCGCGGTTGATAAAATGCTCCTCGGTCAGGCGCAGCTTCGGCGGTGCGGGCGGTGTTTCAGGATTTGGCGAGGATGATGTCATAACCGTAGATTTCGCGGAAGAGGTCGCATTTCAGGTCGATGGCGATCTGCTCCACGGTGGTGTCGTCCACGCCCTGGGTCAGCACGTTGAGGCGCGAACCTTCGGGGCGGATCTGGATGGACTTGATTCGCTGGGCGTGGCTGCGGTCCAGGGCGTCGGCGAGGCGCAGCAGGGCGGCGAGCTTGAGCACGATCATGCGTTCTTCACGCGAGAGATCGGAGAAGTGCGGATGATTCGGTTCGGGATTGTAGCGGCGATGATAGCGCGCGAGCAGGGCCACCATCACGCGGTCACTCGTGCTGAGACCGAAGATCTCGGTGTGCATCAGGATGTAGAGGCTGTGCTTGTGATGCTCGCGCGGGCTGATGAACATGCCGACTTCATGCAGCGTGGCGGCGACGCGGAGCACGAGCTCGTATTTGGCGTCCAGTCCGTGCAGGTGCTGCAGCTCACGGAAAAGCTGGCGCGCGAAGCCGGCGACGTGGTCGGCGTGCTTGCGGTCGGTCTTGTAGCGCAGGCCGATCTCACACGCGGCCTGCATGACCTCCTCCTGGAAAATGGCGGTGCGTGATCCGGAGGTCATCAGGTCGAGCATGAGCTCGAGCTGGAAGTCGCCCTCGGGCACCCAGAGCGAATCGTCACCGAAACGGCGGGCGAGGGCGAGGTTCGTCTGCAAGGCAGGCACGATGCCTTCACCGCCGGTGTAATGAACATGGAGCTCACGCACGAGCTCATCGGGGCTGAGTCGTGCCAGTTTGTCAGTGAGGCGCGCGAGGTCATCCTCCAGCACCTGATGGGCGCCATGGCGCGCCTTGCCGAGACGCGGGGCCACGCTCTGGATCTCCGCACCGATGGCGACGTGGTGGTCGATTTTTACATTGGAATAATCCTGCGCGAGGTGATCGACGACGCCGCGGATGTGCTCTTCGAGATGCACCATCTGCTGCCGGGCCTCATCGTCGGGCGAGGCGATGGCCTCGCGCGCGCGGAAGATGCCGAGGCGGTAGTTGCTGTAGGCGGCGAGACGGCCCTGCTGGAAGTAGATGGCCCGCGTGTTGCCGGGGCCGATGTGGGAAACAAAGGTGTTTCCTTTGGCCAGGGTCGGATTCCTCAGCAGCATGCGCTGCGCGATCTGATAGACGAGCCGGGTCATGTTGCCGTCGTCGATGAGACCTGGGATGACGCCGCTGTGCACCTGGAGGCGGTTGAGGAAGATCTCGTGATTGACGGCCTCCGCGAGAATGTTCGTCGTGAACAGGCGAAGCTGCGAGGGGGGGATGCCGTACTCGCGCATCGTCTGGAGAAAATCTCTCAGGATGGCGGCCGCCTGATCGACGGTGTTGCGCGAGATGCTGCGGGCGCGGAAGATGTCACGCGCGACAGGCAGCGGGCGGTCGAGGCTTTCAATGCGGATGAACTGGCCGCTGTCATCCTTTCGGCCAATGACGAGTGAAACGGAGGCTGCGCCGACATAGATGACGGCGTGCTCCGGAGGGGGCTGGACGGAGGCGGGAGTGCTGGCATCACTCATGGACGGCCTCCTTCGGAAGGACGAATGACGAATGTGGAATGACGAATGGAGACCAAGGCGTCATGCGATGGCTTGAAATGGATGATGAATTCGTCATTCGACATTCTGCATTCGTCATTTCTTCTCGTTGCGCATCCACGCCACCGCACCGGCGGCGACGGCCTGGCCGCCGAGCTTGGCGAGCGAATATTTGATGCCGCGGGCGAGTTCGGGGATGGCGTAGCGTTCCACCTCCTCCTTGAGCAGATTCAGATACAAGCCGGGCAGTTCCTCCACGAGACCACCGCCGAGCGTGATGCGGTCCGGGGCGAGCAGATTGACGACGACGGCGACGCCCATGCCGAGGTAGCGGATGGAATTGCGGAACATGATCATCGCCGCGTCATCGCCGCTGCGGAAGGCCGCCGCGAGCGCCTTGCTGCGGATGCTGCGCAGGGCGCCCTCGGTTTTTTTGTCGAGTTCCGGGAGCTGGCCGCGATAGCAGGCCAGGCCGGCCTGGGAAGCGAGGGCGAGGCGGCTGGTGAGATCCTCGAGCGTCACGACACCAAACACCGGACTGCCGATGTGCGTGCCGGGAAGCTGCAGGTTGCCGAGTTCCATCGCCGAAATGGCGCGGCCCATGACGAGCTGGCCGTTGTACACGAAACCGGAGCCCACACCGGTGCCGGGAAAGACGCCGAGCAGTGAACGCGCGCCCTTGCCGGCGCCGAGCACGTATTCGCCATACGTTCCGGCATCGACATCGTTCAGCACCGCGATGGGGCACTTGAACTGGGTCTGCAGCAGCTTGCGCAGCGCCATGTTCGTCCAGCCGAGGTTGGGCGCGAAGATGAGGATGCCTTTGGCGGGATTCACGAGGCCCGGACAACCGATGCCGATGCCCTGGATGCCCTTGGGATTTACACCGGCGGCTTCAATGGCCTCATGGATGGCTTTGACGATTTTGTTGCGGCCCTTGGCGGCGCCGTCGGAGCCGTTGGTCGATTTGCGCGCGGAGCCGAGCACGTTGTAGTTCGCGTCGAGCACCGAGGCCATCATCTTCGTGCCGCCGAGATCGAAACCGATCCAGAAGGGCACGTTTTTGAGCTTCTTCGATGACTTCTTGGCGGCGGATTTGGTTTTCGCTTTTTTGGCGGGCATGGCGTGGGAAAGACGGCGTCAAGACACACGGGCTTGGCAAAGTCGGCAAGCGACAATGTGAGGCAACCAACACGTTTACGTCCGGTGCATTGGGGAAAGTCCCGCAACTCACGCGACCGGTTGTTTCTGGCATCAGGTCCTGGGCTTCGGCAGGCTGCGCAGGTCCTCCCAGAAATGAGCGAAGCGTGATCCGTAGGTTTTTTGGGAGGACTTCCAAATCGCATTCAGCACAGGGTGGCTGGCCCAGGAGCGGAAAAGCTCCAGCCAGCCGGTGTGATCCGGATGGGTGGACGATGCGCTGAGCTGGAGGTCGAGGCACACATTTTCCATGAGCTGGATGAGGCGCTGGCCGAAGCAGATGACCTGATGGCGCTGTTCGGGATCCTTCGGCATTGACAGCGGCCTGCGGCCTGCCTCCGGCGGAAGGACGATGTCTGAAATGCATTTAGGCAGGTTTTCTTCAGCGAGAGCGGCCCAGATCTCATCAAGCCTGGCGGTGTGATTGATGAAGGATTCTTTGGGGGCTTTCGCGTCACGGTACCAGTGTTCTTGAAGCCCGGTGCACAGCTTTTTCGTCGGCTTGTCCAGGTCTCCGGCCTCCATGGACTTGCGACGCAGAGGCGCCAGGGCCTCCCAGGCCGCGTGCTGGCCGAGCTTCCGGTAACTTTCAAACTGCGACTCGCTGAAGAACTGGTCGCCCGTGGATTCGTGGGGGAAGGCAGGGGAGAGCTTTTTGTACTGGGCGATGTCCGTGGCCTCGTCGCCGGTGAGGGAGGTCTTGATGTAGAGGAGCGTGCCGGTCTCGGCGGTGCCTGGGTAGTGA
>DAORHS010000416.1:0-4803 GCA_035438165.1 Prosthecobacter sp. | reverse complement strand
GTGCCCCCGGCCACGATGAGCGATTCGCCGCTCACACCGGCGAAGGAACCGGCAAAGCCCCGTTCATCAGGCAACGGCGGCAGTTGTGACCATTTCAAATCAGCGGCGGTGGCGGCAACGGTGAGGGACATGAAGAAAAGAAGCGTGCGGCGCATGACCGGCACTTAACGCGGTTTTGCTGATAGTTCCGGCACGTTCGGTGCTTATTTTGGCACTCCAATGCTCACCCTTTCTGGCAAATCCCACGGCAAATTCTGCGACGGCGTCTCGCGTCGCGACTTCCTGCGCATCGGCGGCCTCGCCATGGGCGGGCTGTCGTTGCCGGAGCTTTTGAAGGCCGAGGCGGAGGCTAGAACGGGCCGCAGCTTCAAGTCGGTGATCATGATCTACATGTGCGGCGCTCCGCCGCATCAGGACATGTATGATTTGAAGATGGACGCGCCGCTGGAGATTCGCGGCCCCTACAAACCCATCAAGACCGCAGTCCCAGGCATCCACATCTCCGAGCACGCTCCGCGTCTCGCCAAGATCATGGACAAGCTGGTGCCCATCCGCAGCATGTGGGGCTCGCCGAATGGCGCGCATGACAGCTTTATCTGCTACACCGGCAAAGCGCCGCCCCCGAACGGTGGCAATGCTCCCACCGGCCGCCTTTCCGATCCGCCTTCCTTCGGCTCGGTCATTTCCAAGCTCAATGGCCAGGCGGATCCCGCGATCCCTGCCTTCGTCGGCCTCGCGCCCAAGGCCGGCCATCCGCCCTATGGCTCGCCGGGGCATCCCGGTTACTGCGGTAACACGCACTCCGCCTTCCGTCCGAATGGCGCGGGTGTGGAGGATCTCCAGCTCAATGGCATCACGCTCGACCGCCTCGAAGATCGCCGCTCGCTCCTCACCGGGTTTGACCAATTTTGTCGCGAAATCGACGCCAGCGGTCTCGTGAGCAGCATGGACGCCTTCAACCAGCAGGCGTTGAACGTCCTCACCTCCAGCAAGCTGCTCAACGCGCTCGATTTGAGCAAGGAGACCGTCAAAACGCGCGAACGTTACGGTAAAGGCGATCCGAAAAACTATGGTGACGGTGCGCCGATGAATCTCGAGCATTTCCTCCTCGCCCGCCGCCTCGTCGAAGCCGGCGCGCGCGTTGTGACGTTGAATTTCGGCCGATGGGATTTCCACGACAACAATTACCCGCAGTTGCTTCGCCACCTGCCACTGTTCGATCAAGGCATGAGCGCTCTCGTCGAGGATCTGCACGAGCGCGGCCTCGATAAAGACGTCGCCGTTGTCGCCTGGGGAGAGTTTGGCCGCACACCGATCGTGAATAAAGACGGCGGTCGCGATCACTGGCCGCGTGTCGGCGGTGCTTTGCTCGCCGGTGGCGGATTGCGCACCGGCCAGGTCATCGGTGCCACCGACAAGCTCGGCGGCGAACCCACCGAGCGCCCCGTGCATTTCGGCGAGGTTTTCGCCACGCTGTACAAGCACATGGGCATCGACACCGTGAAGACCACGCTCAACGATCTGACCGGTCGTCCGCAGTATCTCACCGACTCCTGGCAGCCGATGCCGGAGCTGATTTGACGCGGAGACGCGGCTTGCCTGTGATAAATGCTGGCTTATAGGCCCGCATGTATCCGATCAAAACGACCATCCCGGAGGGATTGGCACTCAAAGAGGGCGATGAAGCCGATCTTCGGGTGATCATTCAAGATGGTGTCCTGGTCGTGACCAAGGTTTTGCGGCAAAAGAGCGCGGAACCCCCCACTGCCGACTACAAGGTCAAGCTGGGCGCCTGGAACCGGAAGTAAGGTGCTCGGAAAGGCTGGGTGGAAGCCGGGCGTACTTCGATGCGCATGTCGTTCCCGCATCCAGCTCATCCCATCAGCCGCCGTGATATGATTCAGGCGGGCGCGGTCGGTTTGCTGGGCCTCGGGATGAATCATCTCACGGCTTTGCAGGCCATGTCGGCTCCCGCGCGGCCGCCACGCGCCAAGTCGGTGATTTACATCTTCCTCAGCGGTGGTCTGGCGCAGCAGGAAAGCTTCGACATGAAGCCGGACGCGCCCATGGAGTATCGCGGCGAATTCAAGCCCATCCGCACGCAGACGCCGGGCCTGCACATCTGCGAGCACATGCCCAATCTCGCGCGCATTTCGAAAAAGTGGTCTCTCGTGCGCTCACTCACGCATGGCAGCAGTGATCACTCGCTGGGACATCACATCATGCTCACCGGCCGCAGTGATGCCCCGCTGGGTTTTGATCCGAGCAAGCCGAAGAAGTCCGATCATCCCAGCATCGCCGCGCTGGCCACGGCGCTGCTGCCGAAGCGGAAGGACAATCTGCCGCCTTCCATTGTGCTGCCAGACAAGCTCGTGCATCGCCAGGGACGCACGCTCGCCGGCCAGTTCGGCGGCATGCTCGGCTCGCAGCATGACCCGTGGTTCCTGGAGATGTCGCCCTACCACCCGGATCACTATGGTGCCTTCCCGCAGTATCTGTTTCATCACGAGCGCGGCTTTGAAAAAGACGACAAACTGCGCTTCCAGGCCCCGCATCTCTCGCTGCCGCAGGGGCTGACGCTCGACCGCGTGATGGATCGCGTCTCGCTGCGCAACGCGCTCGAAGCGCAAACCAACGATCTCACCGCGCTCGCAGGCGATGATGCCTTTGATTCCACCCGCCAGGCCGCCATCGGCCTGCTGAGCAATCGCAAGGTGCATGACGCGTTCAGCCTGGAGAAAGTCGATCCCAAGCTGCTCGACCGCTACGGCCATCACAGCTTTGGCTGGTCGCTGCTCATGGCCAAAAATCTTGTTCAAAGCGGTGTGCGGCTCGTGCAGGTCAATCTCGGCAACAACGAGACCTGGGACACGCATCAGGCCGCATGGCCGAATCTGAAGAACTTCCTGCTGCCGCCGATGGACCAGGCCGTGAGCGCCCTGATTGAAGATCTCGACGCCAGCGGCCAGTTGGATGAGACGCTCATCGTCATGGGCGGTGAATTTGGCCGCACGCCGAAAATTTCCAGCATCACCCCCACGGCTCTGCCAGGCCGTAATCACTGGGGCCACGCGCAGAGCATCTTGCTCGCCGGTGGCGGCATCCAAGGCGGCCGCGTCATCGGCGAGACCGACAAAATCGGCGGCTATCCCATCAGCGACGCTCAAACACCGGAAAACTTCGCCGCCACGATCTACGAAGCCCTCGGCCTCCCACGCGAGACGATCTGGAAAGACTTCACCGGCCGCCCGCACACGCTCTACATGGGTTCGCCGATTGGCGGGCTGGTGTAAAGTGGTCCGCACAGTCCCCTGTGCGGCGCGTGGCAGGCTGTTGGTTTTGCTAAACGGAAAAAACTCCCGCAGGGGAACCGTGCAGTGACGCTTTGCGAACATTCGGCACGATGAAACATGGCGGAGCACCGCACAGAGGACTGTGCGGACCACTTTGGAGTCATTCGACGCGCCATTTGCTCTTCAGCGCATCCCACTCGTCATCCGGTGTCCGCTTCAATTCACGCCATTCCGGCACCTGCATCACGACTTGTTCGATCAAATCGGCGCACTGCTCGGCAATCGTCACCAGCGTGCGGCGCATGCCCGCTGCCTCGGCGATTTGAATCATCTTTGCATGCTCCAGTCCGCCGCTGACGCGTTTCGCCTCCTCGCTGTCGCGCTGCACGACACGCAGCACGTCTTCGGTGTGATGCGGCAGCCAGCGGCGATTCTCGGTGAGCACGGCGGCCAAAAGTGGCCGCAATTCGGGTTTCCAGCCATCATCGAAGAGTTCGCCAAGTTTTCCGTACCTCTCACCGATGCGCATGTAGTGCGGCTGAATCGCCTCCACGGGCGTCGCGGCCATGTCGCGGAAGGTTTTGGCCCAATCGACGCCCAATTCGCCTCCAATCGTGTGAAACGTGAATTGATCCTGCACGATGCGGTTTCGCGAGGTGTAAACGCCATCGAGCAAATGCATGCGAATGCCGGGCTGGACCGATTTGATGAGCGAATCGCCGACAATGTGAACCATCCATCCCAGCGCATACGCAAGGCCGCGTTCGGAGGTCATGTCATCGCGAATCGCGAGCGCGCAGTAGTCCGCGAGATGGTCCCACGGCACGCGGAGGCTCACATCCGCTTTCGTCCAGCCGAAGACGAGATGCGCTCGGCCATAAAACAGCTCGTGAATCTGCCTGGGACGATACATTTGCCCGTCATGCACGAGCAACCACGGCCTCACCGCGCTGCCGGTGAGCGGGCTTTTCTCCAAAGGCACCGTACCAAAACCAACCGCTCTTCCGGTATCGACGCAGACAGCTTCCGGCATCACCTGGATGTCGCAGCCGAGATACGCGCCGCACAGGAAGCTCGGCAGATGTCGCTCGATGATCGGTGTGATCGGCAGGCCGCGGCCCTTCGCCGCTTTCGCCGCGAGGATGCCATACATGGTGTGTCCGATCAGTCCGCTCATGACGCGGGAGCAAACGCAGGCCATGTCACCGGTCTGGCAAGAGACGTGACCCTGTCGCCGTAGGTTTGCGGCCATGCTTTCCATCTACTCCCAATCCAGCGGCGGTTTCTGCGATGGTGTGTCGCGTCGAAACTTCCTCAAGATCGGCGGACTCGCCATGGGCGGGTTGTCGTTGAATGATGTGCTGCGCGCCGAAGCGGCGCAGAAAGCGGGCAAGTCGCACAAGGCGGTGATCATGGTCTTCCTGCCGGGCGGCCCGTCACACCAGGACATGTTTGATTTGAAGCCGGATGCGCCGAGCGAGATTCGCGGTGAGTTCAAACCCATCTCGAC
>DAORHS010000415.1:0-4803 GCA_035438165.1 Prosthecobacter sp. | reverse complement strand
GGCCATCGTGGACGGCGATGACCATTTTCACCTCTACTGGCGCATTGATGACTACAACGTCGAAGACGGCGGCAAGCTGAAGCTCGACGACGGCAAACTCATCGGCACAAGCGGCGGCGTGGGCGGCATGAGCGGGCGCTGCAAGCTGGACTTCTTCGATTGGAATCAGGACGGCGCTCTCGACTTCGTGATCGGCACGGGGCGTGTCGTTTCGATCCCGGATCGCGAATCGGGCTATCCGATGGCCGCGCTCGGCCAAAATCCGATCGTGGGTGGCTTGATCGGCAGTCTGGTGGACAAAGCGCTGCCCGCGAAGCTCAAGAAGACCCTCGGCACGCCGCTCGTGATGCTCAACACCGGCACGAACGATAAGATGCGATTCGCGAGACCGCTCGTCTTCCGCGATGCGGACGATCTCGTCATCCAGCCCGGCGGTGCGCATGAGACGGGCGCGGTCGGCACGATGCTGGGCAAAGACGGGCCGAACCTTCTGATCTGCAACGAGGCGGGGAGGATGTTCCTTTTGCCGGGGAAGGGGCTGAAGACGACGCCGTGATTCGATTGCCAATCGAATCTACTTCAGAGCTGACGCGAATCCGGCCTCGGTGCGGGCGAGTTCGTCCCTCATCGCTTCGCGGAGTTTGGTGATACGTTCTGTGTGTGTTGGATCGCTGATGAGGTTTTTCAGTTCTTCAGGATCGTCTTTGAGGTCGTAGAGCTCCTCGCCGGACTTGCCGTCGAGGTAGTGGATGAACTTGAACTTGTCCTGCACGACAGCGGAGTAGAGCGGCACGCCGTGATTGCTGTCCTGCTTGGCGCCAGTGAGGATGGTTCGCGTGACTTTGGAGCCGTATTCATTGCCCATGTTTTCGTAGTAGCAGGCGTGTGGCCAGGGAGCGTCGGGCTTTTCGAGGAGCGGGGTGAGATCGCGACCGTGAACCGGCCATGGCACCTTCACACCGCTGAGGGCGAGGAAGGTGGCGACGAGATCGGGACCGTTCACGGACACGTCGCAGAACTGCCCGGTGGCGAAGCGCGACGGCATGCTGACGATGAAGGGCGAGCGGTAGTTCGCATCGTAGGGCGCGAGCTTGGTGCGGAAGCCGTGCTCGCCCATCGCGAAGCCCTGATCAGCGGTGTAAATGACGAGCGTGTTGTCATACTGCCCGGTTTCCTTCAGCGCGGCGATCAACTGGCCGACGCCTTCGTCGATGGCTGGCACGCATTCGTTCACCTGGCGCACCCAGTCGTCGAAACGCTGGGCCTTCTTGGCCTTGGCATTTTTGCCCGCGACGGGTTGACCGTCTTCTCCTTTTGCCCAGGCCTGGGTGCCGTTCAGGTAGTCGGGCTTGCCTTCGCGTGGCGGGAAGATGTCGGCGGGAACGGGCACCTCCGCGCCCTTGTAGCTTCCTTTGTGACGTTTGGCCGGCGTGGAGGGACCGTGGACGCTGCCGTAGCAGAGCCAGAGGTACCACGGCTTCGCGGCATCGCGGTTTTTGCCGCGGATGTAGTCGAGCGACCACTGCGTGTAGTTGTCCGCCGGATAGCCCTCGATGGTCTGCTCCTTGCCGTCGATGCTGGTGATCTGGGTCTGGTAGTAGGCACCGGCGTTGTCCTGATGCAGCGGACGATTCCAGACGATCTGATGATCCCAGTCGCGGCCCCAGCCGGAGTCCGTGCCGGTGTGCCACTTGCCGATGTGCGCGGTTTGATAGCCCTGCTGGCGCATCTGCGCGGGAAAAAAGGGACACTGCTTCGGATCGTAGGTGCTGCCGGGGTAAACACCCTCCATGGACATCGACTCAATGCCATGCGGATGACGGCCTGTGAGCATGGTGGCACGCGAGGGCATGCACCAGGAGCCGAGATAGGCGGCGTGAAAGCGGATGCCGTTTTTCGCCAGCGTGTCGATGTTCGGCGTCTTCACCCACGGCCATGCTTCGGGATAGCAGGCGACGGTTTTCGTCGATTGATCGTCGGCGTAGATGAAGAGGATGTTCGGCCGCTTCGCGTCTGCGGCGAGGGTGTGAAACGCGAAGGTACCGAGCAGGAAAAGAACGAGTGCTTTCATGGTGCGCCGATAACGTCACCGCACCGGGAGATGTAGCCGCAAAGCGGCGCGAATCACACTCAGGCGGCGTTCCCCTGCGAGGGCGGAGGGAGCTTGGCCACGGGCGGGCGAGGCATGCCGGGCGGCGGCTTCATCCCTGGAGGCGAGGGCGGCCGGGCGACGGGCTTCGACACCGGCGCCGATGGCGGACGGGCGAGAGGTTTGGCCACAACGCCGACAGGGGCGGCGGGCGGCGGCTTCATACCCGGCACAGGCGGCGGTTTCGCGACGGGAGGTGGTGCCGACGGCCTGACAATGGACGAGAGCACCGACGACTGAGGGGGAGGCACCGCCTGCACCTGCTTCGGCGCATGGGCCTTTTGTATCATGTCCCAGAGCCTGATGCCGCGCAGCAGCGGATGCACGCGCAGAGCCGCGAGCACATTGTCCTTCGTCGCCGCCGGTTCAGTGCTGAGCTGGTCGTAGGAGCCTTCGCGTTGAGCCGCGAGGATGCGGCCGAGCGCCGCGAGCACGGCGGCTTCCGAGGCTGGGATATGATGGAAGGTGTTCTTCGCCTTGAAGCCGGTCAGCAGTTCCATCGTGAGCTGGCCGGATACAGGCGCGGCATCATGGCGAAGCAGAAGCGTGTCACCTCCGGACTCCTTGAGACGCTCCAGCACGGCGATGAAACTTCCGCGCATGGCATTGCTGGTGACGATGCGGATCTTCCCGCCGCCCCATTCGAACCAGCGGTCGGCGCCGTCGAAGTTTTCGTAACTCTTGCGCATGTCACCTTCGCTGATCGTGACCGGCGGTGCGACCATGAGCTCGATGAGATCGCGCGTACGCTCACCGAGATCGATGGCGCTGGGGGCCGTGGTGTCGCCCTTCGCTGTATCGACGGCCTGCTGGAGCAAGGCGTCGATCTTTTCCGCGAGCGGCGTTTTGGAAATGGCCGGCGTGGCGGGAGGTGGCGGAGCAGCGGCTTTTTCCGGCTCTGCGGACGGTGCAACCGGGATGGCGGCCACCGCAGATGTTTCCTTTTCGTCTTCCACCACGGAAACCGCCATGGGCACAGCAGCCGCGACCGGTTGTGGCGGCACGGGAGGAGCCGGTGCTGTGACGGCGGCTACCACGACTTCCTGGGGCAGAGATGTCGGCGCCGTGCGCATGGCGTACACTTCAGCAGCGGCGGCGAGGAGGTGACGCGGGAAGATCGCACCGCCGGCGGTAAGACGGGCCACGTCTTCCTCCAGCAGCGGATGGATCGCCGAAACGATGCCATCCTTTTTGCGCTGCTCGACGAGCGCCGGCGTTTCGAGCCGGCAATTAAGAAGGAGGCGCTTCTGCTCGTTCGCCACCGGCAGCATGTCGATGACCGGCAGCCTGAAACCGAGCGGCGCGTTCGAATCCGGCACACCGACGCGGCCTCGTAGCGCCTGCGAGAGCGAGGCATCCCATGCAGCGA
Source organism: Prosthecobacter sp. (assembly GCA_035438165.1). GTDB lineage: Bacteria > Verrucomicrobiota > Verrucomicrobiia > Verrucomicrobiales > Verrucomicrobiaceae > Prosthecobacter. The sequence goes on along the minus strand of DAORHS010000415.1, from coordinate 1,285 downwards.
AGCGTTCGGCCACAAGGCCGATCAGCACGACCCAGTTCTCGCTCTGATCGATCAGTGAAAAGAGCAGGCGCTGCATCTCGTCAAACTGCGGCGGTGTTGTGATCAGATCGAGCTGATCGAGCACCAGCACCACGGGGGAGCCCGCCTGGGCGGCCAGCTTGCCGAAAAGCTGGATGACGACGCCCATCTCCGCACGCGACAGCGGCTCCGGAACGCCGAGATACTTGAGTTCGTTTTCCGTGAGATAGGCGGCGCCAGAAAGCCACTGGGCGGCGAGATGTTCCTTGTCCTCACGCAGGATGTTGAGCAGGCAGCGCAGCACGCTGCGCGGCACCATGGGGTGGTCGGCCTCCAAAAACTGCACCGCCTGGTGAATCATCTCCTTGCGGGTTTCGAGGCCGATCTCCGCCCATGCCTCATGCAGTTGAGGGAAGGTGAAGTCCTGCTCCACCACCGGTTTGAGCAGCGCATACGCGAGCAGACGCAGCTGGCTGTAGGGCGCCTCCCTGCCCTCGGCGTTGCGCGCCGGATGACGCAGGCTGCTGACGAAGCGCGAGAGGATGAAGTTTTCCAACGCCTCCGGCTGCAGCGGCGGGTTCGGCGCATACGCGTAGAAAATGGTGTCGGCACACTCACGGCGCAGCCGCGCGAAGAGATGGGACTTCCCCGAACCGCCCGCACCCCGCACAAAACGCACCTGGCTGCGATGCTGCGCCCGCACCTGGTCCACGGCAATGCGCAGCGCGCCGAAAGGAACCGAATGGATGTAAGGCACGTCCAAAAACGTGCTGGCATTCCACAGATCATTCTCGCCCACACTCGTGGACAGGAAGGGATTCAGGTCAGCATAGGAGGGCATGGTCTTGGGAGTCAGTTCGATATTCGAGAGTAGGCGGAACTGGCTCAGGCGAGCCAGCACCAGGAGTAACCGGGCGGGCCGAGAGACATCGGAACAAGCAGGGCGCGCTCATGTTCCGGGAGGTCTTGCGGCCTTTCACATGGTTCTAGCAGGATGCTCCCACCGTTGTAAAGCGCCTCAATCAAATTTCGTAAAACCTGACTATCAGCCGCCCCTCCACGTTCGGCCGCCCAGAACTGGTAGCGCTCGAACGTCCGTGGGATCGGAATCATCGCAGTCGAGGAGCGAACCCGGTCGAGATCATACCAGCCACGCAGGTCGGTCTCATCCGGAACGAGCACCTCAGGGACCTCAGGACGGCTCGGTTCCACCGGCGGCCCTTCATCCAGCCAGGCGGTGAAGTTGGCGAGTGTGACAGCCTGCACG
>DAORHS010000414.1:0-4816 GCA_035438165.1 Prosthecobacter sp. | reverse complement strand
GACCAGGCCAACAAGGTTCGCTATTACACGTACCAGGACTGGCTGAAGGGCCAGATCGCCGACAACGTCCCCTGGGACAAGGTGGTGTACTCCATGATGACGGCGGAAGGCAAGCTGCTGGAAAACGGCGCCACTGGCTATCTCCTGCGCGACGCCGGCATGCGGCTCGATAATTTGAGCCTGACGCTCAGCACCTTCCTTGGAGCGAACGTCTCCTGCGCCCAGTGTCATGACCACCCCTTCGCCGACTGGACGCAACGCCAGTTCTATGAAATGGCCGCCTTCTTCGGCGCCACGGAAACCTTCGGCGCCAGGAGGAGCGGAAAGAGCGAGACCGCCGCGATGATGCGCCGGGCGGTGGCTTCTCTGGATGATCGAAGGCTTCAGCAGCAGGCCAAGAACCTCCTGCGAGTCAATGGCATGGCTGTCGTAGAAACTGGTGAGAACGACATGAAGCTGCCGGACGACTACAAGTATCCGGATGCCAAACCCGGCGACCATGTGGCCCCCAAGCTGATCGTTTGGAGCGACGACAAGACGAAGAAGGCCTATCAGGGCATTCAGACGAAGAGCGACGAAGACCTTCGCACTCAGTTCGCGAAATGGATGACCTCCCCGGACAATCCGCGCTTTGCCATGACCATCGCCAACCGCATGTGGAAGCGGGTCTTCGGTCTGGGCGTCAGGGAACCGGTCACCGACCTCGATGATCCCAGTTCCAGCGTGAATCCGCCGCTGCTGCAGCATCTCGCCGCCGAAATGGTGCGGCTGAAATTCGACCTCAAGCAGTTCATGCGCCTGCTCTGCAACACGCAGACCTACCAGCGCGAAGCCACCAGCCACGAGATCGCCGACAACACGCCTTATCTCTTCCCCGGCCCGATCCTTCGCCGCATGAGCGCCGAACAGGCCTGGGACTCCTGCGCCACACTGGTCGTCGGAGCCGATGTGGACAAATTCAAAGGGCACCGCGGCGAACAGTACGCCAAGGCCATGAACATCGACTTCGGCAAGGGCGCCTCCCCCGACGCGCTCAAAACGCAGATCGAAAACGCCATCGCCAGCATGCGTCAGTTTGGCGGTCAGGGTGGCGGCACTCCGAAAAACAACGCCAGGAAGAAGCGCATGCGCATGCAGCCCGCCGGTGGCGACGAGGAAGACCTCACGCTCGCACCGCCGGTGCGCAACGGCCTCGTGCTCGCCCGCGCCTCAGAACTGCCCCAGCCTGAGAAGGATCAGCATTTCCTCCGCATGTTCGGCCAGAGCGACCGCCAGATCGCCGACAGTCAAAGCGAGGAAGGCAGCATCCCGCAGGTGCTCATGCTCATGAACGGTGAGGCGCAGCGCGTCATCGGTCAGGACGACTCGCTTGTCGTCAAAACCGCCGCCGCTCAGAAGACTCCCGAGAAGCAGGTCGAAAGCCTCTACCTCAGCTTCTTCAGCCGCAAACCCCACGCCGACGAACTCTCCAACCTCGTCGCCGCCCTCGGCAACGGCCTCACCATGCGCGACCTGACCTGGGTGCTGTTCAACACCCGCGAATTTGTCTTCGTGGAGTAGAAGCGAAGAGCTGAGGGCGAAGGGCTAAGAGTTTCCAAACCAGAATGCGATGAACATGAAGCTGATCACTGACCTCAGGCATAAATCGACCAACACCTTCTGAATCCCCCCTTCAACTCCTCTACTGTCATGAACATCCAGAACCAACTCGATCCGCTTTCTCGCCGCCGTTTCTGCGAACGCTGGGCCAAAACAGCGCTCGGAGTCACTGTCCTGCACGGCGCTTCACGCCATGCACTCGCGGCAGAAACGTCCGCCGCCGCACCTTCCGGCCCCGGCTTCGGCAAGGCGAAGAACGTGATCTTCCTCCAGATGGTCGGTGGCATGACCCACATCGACACGCTCGACCCGAAAGAGGGGGCGACGCAGGGACCGAAAGCCCCCATCAAAACGAAAGCTGACTTCCAGCTCGGCGGCACGATGGAGAATCTCGCCAAGCAGGCGGACAAGATCAGCATCATCCGCAGCATGAGCTCGAAGACGGGCGTCCACGCCAGCGGTCAGTACCTGATCCGCAGCGGCTACGAGCAGCGCGGCACCATCAAGCATCCGAACATCGGCGCCTGGGCGCAGCATTTCAAAGGCCCGAGCCACAAGACCCTGCCCTCGAACGTCTGCGTGAACCGCCAGCCGCAAAACGGCAACGGCTTCTTCCCTTCCAGCTTCGCTCCGCTGCCCATTCTCGATCCCGATGCCGGTCTGCAATACGCGCAGAGCGACGCCAGCCCGGAAAGTCTCATCAAACGCCTCGTTCTGCTCGACCAGATCGACGCACGTTTCCGCGAGCGTTTCCAGACCGCCGAGGTGAAGAGCTACACGCAGTTCTACGACAAGACCGTCAGCATCATGTCCAGCACGGACCTTGAGGCTTTCCACCTGACCAACGAACCGGATGCGCTGAAGGAAAAGTATGGCCGCAACAAGTTCGGCCAGGGCTGCCTGCTCGCACGCCGACTCGTTGAGAAAGGCATTCGCTATATCGAAGTCGCCAAAGGCGGCTGGGACATGCACAACAACATCGAAGAAGGCCTCGAAGAACACGGTGCCGAACTCGACGTCGCCCTCTCCGCCCTTCTTGAAGATCTCCAGTCACGCGGCCTGCTCGAAAGCACGCTCGTCGTCCTGTGTTCCGAATTCGGCCGTGGCCCCAAGATCAATGGCAACGCCGGACGCGACCATCATCCGAAAGTCTTCTCCACCTTGCTCGCCGGTGGCGGCATCAAAGGCGGCTTCGTTTACGGCTCCAGCGACAAGGAAGGCATGGCCGTGGCCGACAAGCAGACGAGCCCGCAGGACTTCCTCAGCACCGTCGGCTGGAGCCTCGGCCTGCCCGTCGATGAAGTCGTCATGTCTCCGAGCAACCGTCCCTTCACCGTCGGCGACAAGGGCAAGGCCGTGATAGACCTGTTTGCGTAACGGCAGCGCCCGTGCCTCATTCGAGGATGCAAACCTGCCGCCGGGCCACGTGCCTTCTTGGGATCGTTCTCACGATCGGTCTGGCCTCGTGTGATCATGATGATCCAAAAAAGTTTCCAGGCGAGTATGCGTATCGCGGCAAGCAGGGCCATGTCGAGTCGTTGAACTTCGCCGCCGACGGCACCTTCCGGCATGAGTTGTATGCGGATGAAAAGACCTTCGTGGCGCATGGAAAGCCTTTGTTCTCGCTTCAGGGCAAATGGACCTTCAAAGACGGAAGGCGCACTGCGCAGCTCCTGGAGCTGCATCCTGTTCTTTATCCATTCACCGAACCACCCATCCAGGTTTATTATGGCAATCTTCCATGGACGCCCTGGTTTGATTACAAGCCGGCGATCGTCTTCGACGAAAACCAGTTCTATTGGCTGGTGAAGATTGCCGCGAGAGCGGATCTTCGAAAGGTCGAGTTCCGCTATCCGTGAGCGTTGAATGAGCAAACATGCAAAGCCGTTCGAACCGGTGGCGTTTTCTTGCCCCGCATGCTTTCATCGGCCTCCACCATGACCTCCCGCCGCCACTTTCTCTCCGTCAACACCGCCGGTTTGCCGCCTCATCGTTTCACATCTTCGGCGCGGAGCCGAACAAGAAATTCCGCACGGCATTGATCGGTTCCGGCTGGTGCGGCATGAACATCCTGCGCGAGGCCGAGGACGCGCTGGCGCAGCAGACGCAGGATGCGCACCGTGCCGCGCCGAGCATCGCCACATGATCCACCGCCGCCTGGATGGCCCGCTGGTGATCGTTAAAGACTCCTCCCACTTCGGCTGCACCGCCGTGTCTCCGCTCGTTTGGCGAGGAACCGTGACCGCAGGCCGCTCCTGTGGCAGATCAAGAGCAGAAAACAGGCCGGTCACTTCACCGTCTTCGGTTTGAACACGTCTTCGCCGACGATCTGGAGCAGGGCGCTGCGGGTCATGTAGAAGATGTCCGGGTCGTCTTTGATCTGACCAAAATAGAAAGCCGTGTCGGCGTTGGGTTGTGTGGGGGAGAAGAGGATCTCCACTTCGCGCACGGGACCGTCGGTGCGTCCGGGTTCCCCGAGGACGACCTGGATGGTCAGGAAGGGAGTTTTCAAGGCCTGGAGCGCGTCACTGCGGTCGGCGGCCCAGTCCTGCACGGTGAAACGGGCCAGATTTCCGGCGAGCTGGTCGGCCTTCACACGGTCGATCTCATCGGTCACATCACGTCCGCCACGCGAGGCCTTCCATTGGGCGGTGACAGGGTTGTAGTCGAGCACCACAGGAGCGTTGGCACCGAGCGCCATCGTGATGCGTCGCAGGGCGAAGGTGGTGAAACGCAGGGCACCGAGTCCTTTCCATTTGATGCCGTCGGTGGGCAGAGAAGGCAGGAGGGAGGCGTCGATACGGTAGATAAAAGGCTCACTCTCGTACTTGGCGAAGAACTGGGTGCTCTCGGGATTGTGGCCGAACATGAGTTTCACCGGTTTTTCTCGCTGCGGGGTCCATGTGACGGTCTCAAAGGGATCGTCGAGGCCGTAGGGAATGAGATCGGCGGCGGTGTCGGCGGTGAACTGGAGGATTTCGTGCGTGTTGAGTGCGTTGATGCAACGGGCGACACGCTCGCCGTTGGCCGGATCCCATTTGCCATGACGCAGGAGGTACCAGGAACCTCCCTCGTTGCGCAGACTGATCTCAGGGTGGGTCTTGCTGGTGATGGTGATGAATTCGAGACGCTCGCCGTCGATCTGGGCCAGCAAATGGTCACGCAGGGAGTTGGGTTTCACCCACAGGCTGGCAAGGTTTTTGGCGGCCACGGTGAA
>DAORHS010000413.1:0-4820 GCA_035438165.1 Prosthecobacter sp. | reverse complement strand
CATGCTCGCCTATGAGCGCACCTGGCGCTTTCCGCACATCACCCGCCGCAGCGGTTTTGACTGGGAGTTCCTGCCGCATGCCGGCGCTGCCGTCGGCAATGTCAAAACCTACGCCAACCTCGGCGCGGAGCTGCGCTTCGGCCTGAACCTGCCGGATGACTTTGGCACCGGCGTCATCGGCCCTGCCACCACCACCTCCACGCCCGTGGATGGCAGCATGGGGGCAGACCGGTCCTGGTTCCCGCTCGGCATGTATGTCTTTGCCAGTGCGGACGGCCGCGCCGTGGGCCGGAACATCTTTCTGGACGGCAACACCTTCGGCACCAGCCACTCCGTGGGCCACAAGCTCTTCGTCGCTGATCTCAGCCTCGGCCTGGCCTTCAACTACAAGAACACCAAGCTCGCCTACGCCTTCGTCTATCGCACCAAGGAGTTCGACAACCAGTATGAGCCCCAGGTTTTCGGCACAGTTTCCTTGAACTGGACGTTCTAACATCAAGCACCTCTTCATCCCATGAAACCACAGATCATCGTCGGCATCCTGCTCATCCTCGTCGGCATCGTGGCCTTTGCCTATCAAGGCATCAGCTACACCACCACTGAAAAGGCCATCGACCTCGGCCCCATTCAGGTGACGGCGGAAAAAACACACACCCTTCCTCTGCCACCCGTCGTCGGTGCCATCGCGCTGATCGGCGGCATCGTTCTGCTGCTTCAAGGCAGAAAAAACGCCTGAACATCCACCCTTCAACCTTCAGCGACCATGAACATCACCAAAAACATCGGCATGCTGCTGCTTGCCATCTATCTCATCCTCGTCGGCCTCGGCGGTGCCTTCGGATTTAACCTCGGCCAGCTCAGCATCGCGGTGCCTATCCTTGCCCTCGCCGCCGGTGTCTTGATTCTGATCGGCAAGTAATGCTCGCTGTGATTTCCAAGAAGCCGGGTTGCTTAACAGCGGCCCAAGCTGTCTGCTATGACATGTCGCAGCGTTGGAAAGGATTATCCTGAGCACTTCCGCCTTGCCGAAGCGCATCGCCTTTCTGGGGGACTATCTGCCCAGACTCTGCGGGATCGCGACTTTCACGCACGATCTGGCGGAGGCGGTGGCCTGCGCGGCACCTGAGACGGAGTGCATTGTCGGCGCGGTGAATGACCGCGTGGAGCGCTACAAGTATCCGCCGCGTGTGCGCTTTGAGCTGCTGGAGAAGGATCTGGACTCCTACCGACGCGCGGCGGATTTTTTGAACTTCAACAACGCGGACGTGCTCTGCGTGCAGCATGAGTTCGGCATCTACGGCGGTGCTGCGGGCAGTCATCTGCTGGCGCTGCTCAAAGAAGTGCGCATGCCGGTGGTGACGACGCTGCACACGGTGCTGCGTGATCCGAACGCGGCGCAACGACTGGTGATGGACGAACTCGTGCGCCGCAGCGACCGCCTGATCGTCATGGCGCACAAAGGCGCGGAGATTCTGCGCGAAACGTATCGCGTGCCTGACGCGAAGGTGGATGTCATCGCGCATGGCATCCCGGACATGCCGTTTGTGGACTCCAGCTTCTACAAGCCTCAATTCGGCGTGGAGGGGCGGAAGGTGCTGCTCACGTTTGGCCTGTTGGGACCGGGCAAAGGCATCGAGCATGTCATTGAAGCGCTGCCGGAAATCGTGCGGCGGCATCCGAACGTGGTTTATCTCGTTCTCGGGGCCACGCATCCGCATCTCGTGGCGCATGAGGGCGAGCGTTACCGCCTGAGTCTCGAACGACTCGCGGAAGATCGCGGCGTGAAGGAACATGTCATCTTCTACAACCGCTTCGTGTCGCTGGATGACCTGAAGGAGTTCATTGGCGCGACGGACATTTACCTCACCCCCTATCTCAATGAAGCCCAGGTGACTTCCGGAACGCTGGCCTATGTCTTCGGCGCAGGGAAAGCGGTGGTCTCCACTCCCTACTGGCACGCGCAGGAGCTGCTGGCGGATGGACGCGGTGTTCTCGTTCCGTTCCGCAATCCGCAGGCCATCACCGAAGGCGTGTGCGGCCTGCTCGATGATCCAAAGCGGAAGGAAAAGATCCGGCACGATGCCTATGCGATGGGGCGCGAGATGATCTGGCCTGCGGTGGCGCGGCGTTATCTCGAATCCTTCCAGCATGCACGCGCGGACCGCAAAGCCTCGCCGCGCGCCGCATTCGCCGGCTGGACGCTCGAAAACCGGCCCTACGAGCTGCCGCCGCTGCGCCTGGACCACATCGTGCGCATGAGCGACGGCACCGGCATCTTCCAGCACGCGATTTTCAACGTGCCGAACTTCCACGAAGGCTACTGCACGGATGATACCGCCCGCGCCTTCATCCTGTGCAGCATGCTTGATGAACTGGGCGGCCAGCCGCCGGCGGAAAACCTCGGCAGGCTGGCCACGAGCTATCTCGCCTTCCTTGCCGCCGCCTTGGATTACAAGACGGGCCGGTTCCGTAATTTCATGAGCCATGGCCGTCAATGGCTGGAGGAAGCGGGCAGTGAAGACAGCCACGCGCGTGCTTTGTGGGCCGCGGGCATCGGCGCGGGTCGCTCACGCAATGAGGGCCACCGCCGGCTCTCGGCGCAGTTGTTTGAGCGTGGTCTCGCCGCCGTGGAGGGTTTCATCTCGCCAAGGGCGTGGAGTTTCACCTTGCTGGGCATTCATGAGTATTTGCGTCATTTCACCGGCAATGCGCAGATCAACGCCATGCGCGTGGTGCTCACCGACCGTCTCGTACAGCGCTGGAAAGACTGTGCCGCCGAAGACTGGCCGTGGTTTGAAGACAGCGTGACGTATGAAAATGCGCGCTTCAGCCAGGCGCTCATCCTCAGCGGCCAGTGGATGCCCCATCCAGAAGCGCTGGAGATCGGCCTCAAATCTCTGCGCTGGCTGGTGTCGATCCAGAAGACCCAGTCCGGCTGCTTCCGTCCCATCGGCAGCAACGGCTTTTACCAGCGCGATGGCGCGCGTGCGGACTTCGATCAACAACCCGTCGAGGCACAGGCCATGGTTTCCGCCTGTCTCGAAGCCTTCCGCGCCACTCAGGATGACTCGTGGTCACGCGAGGCAAGGCGCGCCTTCGAGTGGTTCCTCGGTCGCAATGACCTCGGTGTGCCGCTCTATGACTCCACCACCGGAGGCTGCAGCGACGGTCTGCACCAGGACCGGGTCAGCGAAAACCAGGGTGCCGAGTCATCCCTGGCCTTCCACCTTTCCCTTGCCGAGATGTACTACGCCGAACATTTGACCTCACCCCCGCCTCGTCTCATCTCATCCCTCTCATGAATCCCATCCGTGTTCGCCGTCACAATGTGACATTCCTCCCCGAGAGCGCGCGTGTCATCATCCGCCCGTTCATACCGGGAAAACCTGAAATGGTTGCCCGCATCCTGACGCGTGTCCTCGCCTTGAGCGAATCAGACACCGAGGCCCAGCTACAAGAGATTCTCGCGGAATTTAACTCCCGACATTTCGACATCGAATCAATCCTGCTGGGGCATTTTGAAAAAGTGCGTCACCACATCACGGAAAAGACACCGCTTTCCCGCGTGCGCCAGCTTCTCATCGGGGCGCTGTTCTCTGGCGAGTATGCGCTGGAGTCTGCCGCATTGTTCAACCCGTCCATCGTGCCGCATCCGGATCAGAACGGTGTGCCGGAGGGCGGCCTGCGCTTCATCATGAGCCTGCGTGCCACGGGCGAGGGACACATCTCCTCCATCGAGTTTCGCACGGGGCTCGTCACAGCAGACGGCGCCATCATGGTCGAACCAGTCTCGCGTTTCGTCACCGTGCCGAAGATCATTCCAAATCCCACCTACAGGAAGAAAAGTTTCATCCTGAAACTCCAGGAGATGGGCTTCGCGGAAAGCCCTGCATCTGCCGTGATGGATCCGTTGGCGGAGAGCTTTACCCTCCATGAGCTCGACGAAAGCATGCGCCGGGTCCGCCGCGAGTCGAAGCCCATCAAATATGATCTGCGGCGGGCTCTGGAGCTTTTCCGCTGGCTCGCCGACTCCAACTACGAGATCAACTTTCCCTCCAAGCTCGCCCTCAGCGAGCGCATCATCTTCCCCGTCTCCTCGAATGAGACCAACGGAATCGAGGACGCCCGCTTCGTCCGGTTCACCGACGATGACGGCTCGGCGATGTATTGCGCCACCTACACCGCCTACAACGGACGCGCCATCCTGCCGCAGTTCATCGAGACGCAGGACTTCCTCCACTTCCGCGTGCTCACGCTCAATGGCAGCGCCGTGCAGAACAAGGGCATGGCATTGTTCCCGCGCCGCGTTAACGGCCGCTATGCGATGCTGTCGAGACAGGACGATGAAAATATCTTCATCATGTTCTCCGACAATCTCCACCACTGGAACAACCCGCAGGTCATCCTGCGTCCGTCCGCGATGTGGGAGTCCGTCAAAATCGGCAACTGCGGCTCGCCCATCGAAACTGAGGCCGGATGGATCGTCATCACCCACGGCGTCGGTCCCATGCGCAAGTACTGCATCGGTGCTGCTCTGCTCGATTTGAACGATCCCAGCAAGGTCATCGGCCGCCTTCGCGACCCATTGCTCTCCCCCGAAGGCAACGAACGCGAGGGCTATGTGCCGAACGTTGTCTATAGCTGCGGTTCCATGCTTCATGGACGCGAACTCATCCTGCCGTATGCGATGAGCGACAAAGCCTCCGCCATTGCCAGCCTGTCCGTGGATGAACTGCTGGCGGCTTTGTTGGCGAGCGGAAATTGAAGGCAAAAAAGAGCGGCCATGACCGGCTCAATCTCGCTCATTCAGCACCTGGTGC
>DAORHS010000412.1:0-4821 GCA_035438165.1 Prosthecobacter sp. | reverse complement strand
CTTCAGCGTGCTTGGCCGCGTGCTCGAAAAGGTGATGAAGCTCCCCTACGAGACGCTCATCGCGCAGGAGGTGCTGTCGAAATGCGGCATCACGAACATGAAGATCGGTGGAAACACGCTGGCGGAGCGCCAGTCGAAGGAGGTCATGTATCTCACGGAGAAGCCGGGCGCGGCCTATGGCATGAACGTGACGCGCATGGACTCGCACGGCGGCTGGATCGCCACCGCAGGTGATCTGGTGCGCTTCGCGTCGCAACTGCCGAAGCTGCTCAAGGAAGACTCGATTCGCACGATGACCACACACGGCGTGAGCGAAGGCTATGCACGCGGCTGGAACGTGAACAAGGTGCCGAACTGGTGGCACACCGGCTCGCTGCCCGGCACGGCGACGATCATGGTTCACCCGGCGAAAGGCATGTGCTGGGCCGGTTTGCTCAATGGCCGCAAAGAGGGACTCGGCCTCGCTCTAGATAGACTGATGTGGCGGATGTTACGCGAACTGAAAGCCTGATGGGGATTCATTGCAGCTCTTTGTCAGTTTTCGTTTTCCAAATCGTATTCTGCATCCACTTCTCACTCCCAACCATGACTCCCCAACAAAAAGCAGAATCCCTCGGCCTCACCTTCGCGAAACAAGCCCCCGGCTACCTGAATCTCTGCATTCGCAGCGGCAATCAGCTCATGACCTCCGGCCACGTCAGTGACCTCAAGGGCAAATTGGGCGCGGGCGTTTCGACGGAAGACGGCTACAAGGCGGCGAAGAACTGCGCGGAGAAGATTCTGAACTCTGTCTGGAACACGCACGGCACGCTCGACGGCCTGAAAGTCATCAAGGTGCTCGGTTGCGTGAACTCGACCCTCGAATACAGCGACCAGCACCTCTTCATCAACGGCTGCTCCGACCTGCTGCACGAGATTTTCGGCAAGGAAGGCGACGGCTACCACGCCCGCAGCGCCCTGGGCTTTGCGCAGCTCCCCACGGGAGCCGCCGTCGAGGTCGAGGCGATCTTTGAGATCAAGGCGTGAAGGAATGACGAAACCAGAAGGACGAATGAGGAATGAATGACCAAACCCGAAGGTTTGAAACCTTCGGGATTCGGCATTTGGGCTTCATTCGTCATTCCGCATTCGGAATTCGTCATTGGGGCCTCTTGCGTCCCTTCCTGCGGAAAGCTACTCTCCCCGCCCCCAATGCCCAAAGTTCACATCAAAACCTATGGCTGCCAGATGAACGAGCGCGACACCGAGCAGGTGTCGCAGATGTTCGTCGAGCGCGGCTATACCATGACGGCGAAGGACGACGACGCGGATGTGGTTTTGATCAACACCTGCTCCGTACGTGATCAGGCGGAGCAGAAGGCGCTGGGGAAGATGGGCATGGTGCGTCGGCGGCGCATCCCGCTCGTCACCGGCTTCATGGGCTGCATGGCGCAGAGCCGCGGCAGTGAGCTTGTGGGCAAGGCCAGCGTCGATCTTGTGGTCGGCACGCAGAAGTATCATCGCGTGGTGGATTACGTGGACGAGATCATCCGCGCCAAGGAGGCGAAGCAGATGGACGACGAGCGTTTCTCCATCGTCGATGTCGAGGAAGAGGAGCAGTCGCAGAACACGATTCGCGATCACACGCTGAAGGAAAAGCAGGGCAGTGCCTTTGTGAGCATCATGCAGGGCTGCAACATGAAGTGCACCTTCTGCATCGTGCCCTACACACGCGGTGGAGAGCGGGGCCGACCCATTGCGGACATCGTGGAGGAGGTGAAGCGGCTCGCGGATCGTGGTGTGAAGGAAGTGACGCTGCTGGGCCAGATCGTGAATCTCTATGGCAGGCACGAATTTCCCGCCGTGGATGGCAAGAGCCCCTTCGTGCAGCTTTTGGAGGCCGTGCATGAGGTGCCGGGCATCCAGCGCATCCGTTTCACCAGTCCGCACCCGATTGGCTATAAGAAGGATCTCATCGAGGCCTTCACCTATCTGCCAAAACTCGCCGAGCATGTGCATCTGCCCGTGCAAAGCGGCAGCGATGCCATTTTGAAGCGCATGCACCGGCCCTACACGGCGGCAAAGTTCACCGAGCTCGTCGAGCGCATCCGCGCCGCGCGTCCGGGCATCGCGGTGACGACGGACGTCATCGTCGGCTTCCCTGGCGAGACGGAGGAGAACTATCTGGAGACGCGGCAGATGTTCGAGAACATCCGTTTCGACAACGCCTTCGTGTTTCGTTACTCCAAACGCCGCGGTACTCCTGCGGCGGAGATGGAAGAAGCCACCCAGGTGCCGGAGCGCGTCAAAGAGGAACGGAACCAGGATCTGCTGTCGCTCGTGAACGCGATCGCGCTGCCGATGTATGACGAACTCGTCGGCAAGGAGGTCGAAATCCTCTGCGAAGGGCCGAGCAAGACGAACGACCAGCGTCTCACGGGTCGTACGGGCTCGAACCGCATCGTTGTCTTTGACGGCAATCCCGAGCGTCACACCGGCGAGATCTTCAAGGTGCGCATTGCGGAAGCGGGACATTTTACGCTGTTTGGCGATCCGGTGCTGCATGCATGAGCGCGAAGCCGCAGATCGAACTGTGTCCGCTCACGCGTGAGCATGCAGCAGCATTTTGCCGGCTGGTGATTGCGCTGGCCGAGTTCGAGAAACTCACGCCGCCAGATGAAGAAGCGCAGGGGCGGCTTGTGGACGATGCGCTGGGTGAAAGGCCGCGCATCGAGGTGTGGCTGGCGTTTGTGAGGGATGATGGCGAGCCGTGTGGCTACATGATCCTGGTGGAGACGTATTCGAGTTTCCTGGCGCTGCCGACATTGTATCTGGAAGACTTGTTTGTGCTGCCGGATCACCGAAAAGCCGGTGTGGGCGGCACCTTGCTGAAAAAGGCGGCCAGTCTGGCCTATGAGCGCGGTTGTGGCCGCATGGAATGGACGGCGCTGGACTGGAATGTGAACGCACAGCGCGTTTACGAGCAGCGCATGGGCGCGAAACGCATGAGCGACTGGTTTCTCTACCGCATGACCCGCGAGGACATGGCGCGGTATCTTCAGAGCGACATGGTCGGCACGTCGATCAGCGAATAGACCTCGACGGGATCCGGCTGTCCCTTCACCGGATGGATGCCGGCATTCTGGTAGAGCTGCTGACCTTCCGGCCAGCCCTGCAGGAACGGAGCGCCCGCGAGCACGGGCACCTGAAGCTTGCGGGTGAGGCTTTCGATTCGGAAGGTCACGTTCACGGCTTCGCCCACGGCCGTGTTCACGCCGCGTCCCATGGCTCCTAGGGCGACATCACCGATGTTCAGGCCGATGTGGCAGTGAACTTCCAGATTCATGTTTTCCTTCAGCCACTTGCGCTTGGGGGAATTGCTGGCGTCCGGGCTGCTGAGCAGCTTGGCGGCTTCGGTGGCACGGACGCGGGTGGTGTGGTCGTCGCCGGGCCAGTAGGCGAACACGCCGTCGCCGATGAACTTGTCGATGATGGCGTCACGGGATTTCAGCACCTGCTCGCACTGGGCATACCATTCGCGCAGCATGGCGGCGACTTCCTCGGCGCTGAGCTGGGCGGAGATGGAGGTGAAATTGCGCAGATCGCCGACGAGAAGCGCTCGTTCGCCATGCCGCGCGGGCAGAAATCCTGGCACCGCCTGCTCTGCGAGCAACTGCGTGACACGACCGAAGTGCCGTGCCAACTGCAGCCGATGGATGAGCGCGACCTGACCCGTGCCCGCACGCCCATCGCGGTGCGTGTCGCCGGTGCCGGGCTGCCCCGCGAAACAACGCTGACGGCGATCAGTCGTCCGGTGAGCCGCGGCGTGCTGCCGGCCGTACGACGACTCACGGCCCCCGCCGGCGAGCCACGGACGAGTCTGCGCCACCACGAGCTGCAGGCGGCGATCGCGCAGCTCGCCCCGCTCGACCTTGCCGCAACCGCTGCAAGAACCGGGGCGGCAGCGAGCCATGCGGCCTACCTGTTTTCCGACCTGCTGCTCGTCGACGGCCTGACGCGTCTAGCTGCGGATGCGGAACTGCAGGTCGCCGAGGCCAGCTTCAGCAATGTTCCCGGCCTGCTGGCCGATGACCAGGCGTACGCGTGGCATGGCCGCTACGCGTGCTACCTGCAGCGGCTTGCGGAGACCGGTATCGCCGCCATCGCTTCCGACCCGGCCGCCTGCCCGCCCGATCAGGCGCGCTGAGCGGCATCCATGAAAAAACCCCGTGCCGCACTCACTGCGGCACGGGGCTCATGGATCAGGCCGGTCAGGCGAGCTCGAAGCGATCCGCGTTCATCACCTTCGTCCAGGCGGCAACGAAGTCCTGCACGAACTTCTCCTTCGCGTCGTCCTGCGCGTAGACCTCGGCGTAGGCGCGCAATACCGAGTTCGAGCCGAACACGAGATCGACCCGGGTCGCCGTCCACTTCGTGGCGCCGCTGGCGCGATCGACGATCGCGTAGCTGTTGCGGCCAGTCGGCTGCCACGTATAGGCCATGTCCGTCAGATTGACGAAGAAGTCGTTGGTCAACTTTCCGACGCGGTCGGTGAACACGCCGTGCTGCGTGCCGCCGTGGTTGGTGCCGAGCACGCGCAGACCGCCGACGAGCACCGTCATCTCGCTGGCAGTGAGGCGCAGCAGTTGCGCGCGGTCGAGCAGCAGCTCTTCCGGCGTCACCGCGTAGTGCGCCTTCTGCCAGTTGCGGAAGCCGTCGGCCAACGGTTCGAGTACGGCGAAGGATTCGACGTCGGTCTGCGCCGCCGTCGCATCGCCGCGGCCCGGTGCGAAAGGCACCGTCACGGTGACGCCGGCCGCCTTGGCCGCCTGCTCGATGCCG
>DAORHS010000411.1:0-4826 GCA_035438165.1 Prosthecobacter sp. | reverse complement strand
ACCAGCACAGCGAGATGCGTTCGCCGGATTTCACGGTGACGCCATTCACGTCGGTGTCCTTCGGACAGACGCGGCCAATGTGCGTGAGCGGCATGAAGACGCGGAAAAACTCCTCGCTGGCGAGCGTGATGCGTTTCGGGTCGGCGCGGAGAAACTCGAGCGCCTCGGGATGCTCGGCGAGATGACCCAGCGCACAGGAGATCGTATGGATGATCGTGTCACGACCACCGGCGAAAGCGAGATTCGCAAATCCCATGCACTCCTCGCGCGTGAGCTTGCGGCCGCGATAGTCGGCTTTCACAAGGGCGCTGAAGAAATCCTCGCCGGGATTCGCCTCGGCCTCGTCGAATTTTGCCGTGAGATAGTCCTCCAGCACGGTGCCCTTCTTGAACTCACCGCCGGTGACTTTGAACACATGGATGCCCCAGCCGATCCACGTGTCCGCCTCGGCTTCGGAGGTGTTGAGCAGATAGGTGAGCGCGCGGGATTGCACGGGCAGCGCGAACTCATTCACGATTTCGATACTGTCGCGGCCCAGGGCCTCAGTGAGCATCACATCGAGCAGCGCCTCGACCTTTGCGATCATCCCGGGATCTTTGGCACGCTGGAAGAACGGCTCGGCGATGGCGCGGTAGTCGGTGTGCTCGGGCGGATTCGTCTCGATGGGAAGCTGGCGCATGCTGCGCACATCCTCCTCGGATGGAATCGGCACACGGAAGGGCGCATCGGAGCTGAACGTCTCCCAATCCTTCGCCGCTTTTCGCACATCTTCGTGGCGCAGGATCATCGTGATGGTTTCACCGTGAAACGGGCACTGCATCACGCCGTTGGCGGCGCGGGCTTCTTTGAAAGGGTCGGAGAAAGCGGACATGACAGGAGATGCTGAACGACGAAACGGTTTATGCGAGCAGCTTTCTACAGGAAGCTGCCTCTGGATGGACACCATGAGTTACGGAAGAGCCTTCGCAGCCTGGGCGTGGCGAGAACTCTGAAAAGCCCCTCACCTAACCTCTCCCCAGATGGAGTGGAAGATCTCAGCGGCACTTGGTGCTGGGGAGAGGGATTTTGCGTTGGAGCCAGCGCCAAACGAATCTCCTCTCCCCGTCGATGGCTCCCGCAGAGCCATCCTATTTCTCTTCGGGGAGAGGCCGGGTGAGGGGACGAGCATCAGGTTTTAAAAGCGGCCAGCTATTTCTTCTTCCCTTTGCCCTTTCCTTTCCCCGCCTTGGCGGCGGGATCGTAGTCAGGGTTCGGCTTCGTTGGAAGCAGCGCGCCCACGGATTTGTGCCAGGCGAGGAGGTCGTTGAGGAGCTCATCGCGCTTTTCGGGGTTGGTTGTCGCGAGGTTGGTGCGCTCGCCGCTGTCCTCGCTCATGTGATAAAGCTCGGCGGCGTTGCTGGTGGCCAGCTTGTCGCGGCCGCCGTCGAGCTGCCATTCTTCGAGGTAGAGATGCAGCTTCCAGTCGCCTTTGCGAATGACGCTGACGGGTCGCGTGCGGAATCCGGTGCGCACGTCGAGTTCACGGCCACGGATGACCGGGTTGTCGAGGTAGCCGGGGAAATGCCAGAAGACGGCCTCGCGTTTGAGCGGCCCATCCTGCTTGAGGAGAGGCATGAGGCTTTCGCCGTCGAGCTGTTTGTCCACTTTCGCACCGGCTGCGGCGAGGAAGGTGGGGAAGAGATCCACGTTGATCACCGGCACATCGCATTTGCTGCCGGGTTTCACCACGCCGGGCCAGCGCACGATGAAGGGCTCGCGCACGCCGCCCTCATAGTAGCAGCCCTTGTTCCCGCGCAGCGGTTCCTGCGATGACTGCTGCGTGCCGCCGTTGTCGCTGGTGAAAACGACCAGCGTGTTCTCTTCGAGGCCGAGTTCCTTGATCTTCGCGAGCAACCGTCCCACGCCGTCGTCGAGATCGTAGGTACAGGCGGCGTAAAGCGCATCGCTGTGCTGTTTGCCGGGTGCCTTGGCTTTGAAGCGCGCCAGCGTTTCCTCGCGTGCCTGCAATCCGGTATGGATCGCGTAATGCGGCAGATAAACGAGGAAGGGCTTGTCCTTGTTCTTCTCCATGAACTCGCCGGCGGCCTGCGTGAGTGAGTAGATGCCCTTCGGATTTGCGTTGGTCTTACCGGCGCCGTCGCCTTTCCAGCCATGGTAGGATTCGCTCACGACATCGAAGCCCTGCTCCTCGGGCTTGGCGCCATCTTTGCCATCGAGATGCCATTTGCCAAAAATGCCGGTGGTGTAGCCGGCCGCCTTCAATGCATCCGCGAACGTGATGTTTTCCTGCGCGAGGCCGCTCTTGTTTGGCACGGGAACGAGGCGCTGGGATTTCTTGGGACCGCGGTCCGTGCTGCCGACGGCATAGACGTGATGGCGCGGCGTGTAGGTGCCGGAGAGCAGGCAGGCGCGGCTCGGGGCGCAGTTCCCGGCGGCGGCGTAACCGTTCGTGAACACCATGCCCTCCTTCACGAGCCGGTCGAGATTCGGCGTCTCCATGAAGTCGCTGCCCTGGTAGCCCACGTCCTTCCAGCCGAGGTCATCGGCGAATATCAGCACGATATTCGGCGGCGCGGCGAACGACGACTGGAAGCCGGAGAACAACGAGCAGAGGACGAAGACGAGGAGCTTGCAACGGAGGGCGGTCATGGTGGCGCTGGCAACGGAGCGCCGTCCTCCGGTGTTTCTTCGTTCCGTTTTTTTATGCGGCGGAGTGAGATCTCAATGTGGTCCACCGCTGTTCGTGATGGTTCCACCCGCATCGCAGGCATTTTAAAACCGCTGATTTGACGCGGGTCATTGAAGTCAGAACATCAGCGTCAGATTAGCGGTTAGAAGCCATCCGAACCTGTCTGATCTTTCCGTGTATTCTGTGTGTTCCGTGGTTCGCTCTATTTCAGGTCCTTCACGGCCTCCTCCGCCGCCATGCGATGGCGCTTTTCGGCGGTGGTGTCGGCGAGGACGGACTGGTAGGCGGCGAGGGCTTCGGATTTTTTGCCCGCAGCTAGCAGGGTGTCCGCACGGGCGAGGAGGGTGGAGTGCCGCCAGGTGCCACCGATCTTTTCGGTGTCGATGCGCTTCAGGGTGGCGAGGGCGTCGTCGAACTTGCCCTGACGGGTGAGGATGCGTGCGGCGGCCTGCACGGCGCCGAGGGCGTCAGCGCCGCCGATGTTCGTGAGCGGCTCGAAGATGCCGCGATAGGCGGCGAGCGCGGCAGTGTCGTCCTTGAGCGTGCGTTCGCGGTTGTTGCCGAGCGCGAGCTGGATGCCGTCGCGGGTGCGTGGCTCGCTGGTGAACTCCAGCGCACGGACAAGATCGGCCTCGGCTTCTTTGCCAGCGCTGGTGATGGCATAAGCGCGACCACGGGCGAAGAAGCCGTCGCCGCGTTTCCAGAAGGGCCACTGGGTGAGGTCTTCGTTCCCGAATTGAGCGATGACATCCTTGGCCTTGGCTTGCGCGAGCAGGCTCTGCATCTGCGCGGTCTTTTTCACAGCTTCGACCGGGATGCGCTCGATGATGGCAGGCGCGTTCGCTTTGTCCAAGAGCGCGGCTTGCTCCAGCGCGGCGGCTTTTTGCAGGTCGCTGATCTTCTCCATCTCGGCGAGGGCGAGGAAGGCGTCGGCTTTGCGCTGTTGCACGGCATTACGGAAACCGAGGACGAAATCGGTGACGCTGGGATCGAAGTCGAACTGATGCGACTTGCCGTCGTAGAAGATCGCGAATTTCATTGGCACGTGGAAGCCGCTGGTGCCGGTGGGCGAGAGGGCGCTGAGCTCCTGGCCGTCTTCGCGGATGCGCTGGCGGCAGAGATTGATGTGCCACGGCAGGCTCTGCGTGGGATGTCGGCCGATGACCTGATTCAGCGGATCGTTTTCGTCGGCGGTGACGGGGAAGCGGATCTCGACGGTCCAGTGATCGTCGGCGATGTGCGTGGCGACCTCGGCGCGCGAGTTCCAGCCGAAGGATTTTCCGGCGCCGCGATCGAGATCAACGAGGTGGCCGGCGGGGCTGATGGCGATCTGGTAGTAGGAGTGCGTTTCGGTGGCGAGTTCGATCTCGATGGCATCGCCATGCCAGATGGCTTGGTCGTCGTTTCGCGTGGAGGTGATGTTCGGCTTCTCACCGGGATGCTCGTCGCAACGAATCGCGAAGTAGAGATTGCTGCCCTGCCATCCGGCTTTGTAGCTGGTGCCGAAGGTGGGCGTGCGGCCGGTTTCCAGCTCGCGGAATTTGCCCATGGCGGCGGCGGGGCACTTTTGCCAGTAGTCGTCGTCGAGCTTGCCATCGATCACGATGTCATGCGCATCGCCCACAAGGCGCACGGTCGGCACGGGGCCACGTTTTTGCCCGAGTTGCTCGGTCTTCATACGCAGGCCTTTGAGGTAGTCGTCGATGAGGGCGATGCGTTTTCCATGCACGCTTTCGGCATCGGCTTTGGCCTTCGCTTTTTCGAACAAGGCGAGCGCTTCGTCGGCCTTCGCCTTTTCCTCTTCCATGACGCTCCAGTTCTGCTCGCCGTAGTTGAAGAAGGCGAGCATCTCCTGCTCGGCGGGGCCATAGAAGAGGCGGCAGTATTCCTTTAGCGTCTCGTCGGGATTGTAGGCCTTGCCGCCCCAGTAGGCGCGGGCGGTGAAGTAAACGAGGAAGTGATTGAAGCCGATGCCCTTGGTGGCGAAATTTTGCGCCACGCTGAGCCAGATGTCCTCGCCAGCCGAGATGCCCTTCGTGGCGTTCACGCTGTCGCCGATCGCGCGCGCGGAAAAGCTGGGCAGATACCAGCCGCGGTCGGTGAAGGGATAGTTTTCGAAGTTGAGCAGCGGATTGTC
>DAORHS010000410.1:0-4843 GCA_035438165.1 Prosthecobacter sp. | reverse complement strand
GCTGCTGAGCTCGATTTCAGACTGCCCGATGCTGCCGCTGTTAAAGATGATGGCGGAAGAGGCCGAACCATTGACGGTGATGTCACCATCCAAAACAAGGCGGCTGCCGAGCGTGTTCGTATTCGTGCCTTTGTTGAGGTAAAGATTGCTGTTATTCAGAGTGAGTCCGCCCGCACCGATGTGCAGTTTGGTCTGAATGGTGTCATTGTTGCCGAAGACGGTGAAGCTGTTCGCGCTCTCCGTGCCCCCCGCGCCGGTCATGTCGGTGAGGGACAGGCTGCCAGTGGAGAAACTGGAGCCGCTGTTGCCAATGTACATCGTGCTGTCATCCTTCGTCGTGCCTGTCGTTCCCGTGAAGCTGGAGGCACCGGTGACAGTGAGCTGCGAGTTGACGAACCCCGCATTGACCACGCCACGCGTCACTGTGAGGCTGGCGAAGGTCTCCGTGATGGTGGTCGGGCTGGCATTGCTGCCTGTGCCGTTGAAGGTGCTGTGATTGCCATTGATCGTGATCTGCGTGGTGCTGGCGAGCTGGCCCGTGCCGCCAAAGCGCAAGTCGCCCCCGTTGATGAGGCTGATGTTCCCCGCGATGGCCGTGACGTTGCTGGATTTGCCCAGCAGGAGCGCCCCATTGTTCACCGTCGTGAGGCCGCTGTAAGTGTTAGCAGCGCCGCCGGCCAGCGTGACGGTGCCCGTGCCGGTTTTCACCAGCGTTCCAGCACCGGAGATCGTCCCGGAGTAGGTGGAGGTGGCGTTGTTACCGCCGATGGTCAGATCGACCGTCTGCGCAGCGGCGTCTGCCAGCACGAGCGTGCCCGAAGCGTTGCCAGCCAGCGAGCCGAACGTGAAATCCTCGATGCCCGAGGCGAATTGCAGCCCGCCCGCGACATTCAGCGTCACCGTGCTGTTTTGCAGGGCCAGGGCATTGGCCGCGATGATCATCCCCTCGCCCACCGTCGTCGCACCGCTGTGGGTGTTGGCATTGCCGAGCCTCAAAATGCCCGCGCCCGTTTTGTTGATGCCTCCGCTGCCGGAGATAGCACCGGTGATGTTGGTGTCGATGGCGGCGTTGGTGTTATCCTCAATGTTAAAAGCGCGCACCACGCTGCCGAGCGCGAGATTGCCGCTGATCGTCGCGCCTGAAGCAGAACTGCCGGCCTCATAGTGGACGTTACCGCCCGAAGCGCCGGTCAGGCTCACCGCAAAGTTCACATCCACGTCGCGGAAAATCAACGCATCGCCCGCGTTGCCCTGTCCTGTGGTGGCGTTGTTCGCGTCCAGCGTCACACCTCCGGCGGCGACATTCGTGCTGCTGCCGCTGCGCCAGACCAGCTGGCTGGCGGTGATGCTGCCATCCGTCATGTCCAGCGTCGCGCCATCCACCGTGACGACCGAGGTCGAGCTGGCATGGGCGGTTTTGATGATGTTTCCACCCACGGTGAACGTGCCGCCGGTGAGGTTCAGCGTGCCGCGCACAAGGCCGCCACTGGCCGTGTAATTCGCCATGGTCACATCCCCGCTGACGGAGAAAACGCCCCCGCCGAAGTTCAGCGTGCCCTGGGTCACATTTACACTCCCGCCCGAAGCCCCCAGGCTGCCGATTACCAGCGAGGCGGCGGTGACGTTGTTCAATGCCGAACTGCCCAGCGACAGCGTGCCGACGCCCACGCCCGTGTTGGATTGCGCACCGGTGATGCGTGCGCCGATGATCAGCTCGTCCAAATTGGCGATGAAGGTGCCCTCAGATAGGTTCATTGTCCCTTCGCTCGTGGTCGCGGTGCTTGTCACTGCGTTGCGGCCGATGTGCAGCGTGGTGGTGCCCGCGCCATTGTCCAGCGTCAGCGTGCCACCTGCGGCCAGGGTCACACTGCCACGGCTGCGGCTGCCCCCGACGATGAAGAGCGGAGTCTCCACGTTGTTGCTTCCGGCGCCAAAGTTCAGCTCGCTCGTTCCGGCTGCCACGCTGGAGTTGTCCAGAGAGGGCACCATGTCACCCACGATGATGCTGGTGGCGGCCGTGATCGTGTTGCTGGTGGCAAGATGCACGATGCCTCTCGTGGTGCCTGCGTTGCTGATCGCTCCGACACCGATGTGAAACTCACCCACATTCGCCGTGAAGCTGGACACGGCGGAAAGATCAAGCATGCCCACCGTGGCCGCAGAGCCAGCCACATCGCCGCGTGAGCCGACGTGGAGGAAGCTGCTGGCACCGCTGCCGATTTGGAGCTGGCCCCCTGACTGCACGGTCAGCGTGGCCGTGGATCGTTCAGCGATTTGCAGACTGTCCGCGCTGGCGGAGGCCACGCCCAGACTGCCGCCGCTGGCAATGGTGAGAGTGCCATTGAGGACTCGGGTGATGCCGGTCAAATCATTGGCTCCGCCCAGAATCAGGTTGCCAGCGCCCAGCTTGGTCAGACCGCTGGCACCGGTGAGCACGCTGTTGATCGTGGCGCTGTGCCCGGAAGTCGTGACCGTAATGTTTCCAGGCGCTGCCAGTTGCAGTGTGCCGCCACTGAGGATGTAACCGCTCGCGTTGAAGGTGAGTGATTGCGCCAGCTCACCTGAAGACAGCAGAATCGTGGCCGGGCTGGGCAGGCTGCCAGGATTGGGGATCGGTGTGGGAAAAATCACCGCGTTGGTCAGCAAAGGTTCCGCGGTGTCCCAGTTGGAAGCATTGCTCCAATTGAAGTCTGTCGCCGATCCGGCAGTCCAGGTCACGTTTTGGGCATGAAGCTGGGCCGCAAGGCAACAAAGCAGCAGCAGAACCCGGCGCATCAAAGCGCCGGCTGACAGGGTGGTTTTTTTCATGTTTGAATCAGAGGGGACTGATCTGCCCTTCGGGGGAGGGCTGGGGGGAGCGGAAACTAACCGGAAGCGGGGAACAGACAAGTCGGGAAGCTTTCTGTTGAAGGAGGAAAAGACAATCCGCGCTTGTGGCGGTGACCGTGACACACTTCCCTCGGCCGGTGGGACTCCTCACGGCGCTTTTCCACCCTGCGTCAGCCACTCAAGGTTAAACCGCGCAAAGTGCAGCTCATCCCAATAGTGCGTGCTGCCTTTGTCACCGCGCTCGTAGATGTAGCCGATGGTTTGGTCATCGAGCACCACGAGGTCCGAATACGAGCCCGGATGCGGCCAGATGGTTTTTCCGGCGGTCCAAGTCTCCCCATCATCGTGACTCAGGCGGATCGTCAGGTTGTAACGGCCATACGGATGCTCCTTCTGGCGATACGGCGATGCAGGACTCGAAAACAACAGTGTCTTCGCGCCGTAGCGTTCCACGCAGCCGTGGCAGCGCGGCGTGATGAGTTCTTCGAGGCGATGGAGATTCTCCCACGTCACTCCGCCGTCTTTGCTGATCGCCGTGAGATGGCGGAGATTGTGGGGGAGTCTTCGCTGCTTTCGTTGCGCGAGATCACACGCACGCTGCCATCATTCAACTCGATGAACTGACACTCGCTCGTGTTCATGCCGATGGTGCCACCGAGTTTCCAGGATGCGCCGTGATCATCGCTGAAAAAGCAGTGTGCGAAACTACGCAGGCGGCCTTTGCCGGTGTCTTCACGATGCCGTGCGGGAACCAACAGGCGGCCGGACTTGAGCTGCACCATCGCATTGCCCGGCCCGCAGCCGTAGCGCTGCACCCAGCCTTTCTCCCACTGCACCGCATGGCTCTTCGGATTGCCCGCCGGTTCATCGACGTCTCCCCTGCCCTTCAGTGTCTGCCACTCCGGCTGGATCACCTGATCGTGAATGATGACCGGCCCTTGCCAGCTCAGACCGTTGTCCATGCTGGTCAGGTGCGCGTACTGCTTTTTGTCCCTCAGGAAAAACAGCCACAGCTTCTTCGTCTCGCGGTCCAGGCCGACGGTGATGTCCGTGCACACGCGGTTCTCATCATCCAGGATCACGATCTCTCCGCTCCACGCCCTCCCCTGGTCCGCACTGCGCTTCATCACGATGTCGTGGTTGCCGATGTCCCCCGGCCCGTCGTTGCGCTTCTCGCAGATGATCAGGACATCCCCGTTCGGTGCCGTGATGATCGACGGGATGCGATAGTTCGGCCTGTTGTTCGGCGTCAGCGCGAAGAGGCACTGCGTCTCAAACAACGGCTCCGCCGCCAGCGCCCCCATTGTCAAAAAAGACAAAACGAGAGCGGTGCAGGCGGTGGTCAGCATGCCTCTCCAAACGCACCCGCCCGCACGCTTTCGCTGGTCAAAACACGCTGACCAGCATGGCGTGTCGATGACCAAGGACGTGCATGCACCCGTCTCTGGGATCACCGCCAACGTCAAAACAAACCAAGCCCTTCCTTACAGTCCTTCTTGGCTGCCGCACATGGTGCAACCCTGGCAAAGAGAGCGCGGCAAAACAGGGGATCCCTTTTCCGGGGAGAGGCGTTTCTTCAGTAGCAAGGCGAAAACCCAGGCTGGCGGACCGCTGGAGGACAGCGGGCCGTCAGGGAAATCCTTTACCGATGAGCGACGCCATGAATCGAGATGCCTATCTGGAAGAACTACAGGCCCGGCTGGAAGCCTGGGGCGCGGAGCTGGAGCGGCTGGAAGCGAAAGCCCGCAGCACCCCGGCGGCGGTCAGGGTCAGATACGAGGCGCAGGCAGCGGCCTTCCGACACCATCTGGACGACGTGGTCCGCCAGTCCGCGGCGGTCCGGACGACCGACACCACGGACTGGAAGGCGGTCCAGCAGGCTGCCGAGGACGCCTGCGATCGCATGCATCTGGCCCTGCTGAGGCTGAAGACGGGAGAGGGCCCGTCAAACACTTGACGGCGGAGGCCCGGCTGCTTTTTGGCGGCATGAAATACGGCTTCTTTCTGATCGCGG
>DAORHS010000409.1:0-4847 GCA_035438165.1 Prosthecobacter sp. | reverse complement strand
GGGCAGGCAATCCGTGCGCAGTTCAACGGACCTCACAACCTGGCCATTCTGCCGGATGACAAGGTGCTCATCGCCGACACGTGGAATGGCCGTGTGCGGGTGGTCGATACGAAGGCGCGCATCGTGAGCGCACTCGAAGGCTGGCAGGCGCCGAAGGGCAAGGAGCGTGGCAACGGTCCCTACTGCATCGCTTTGAACCCGGAAGGCACGAAGCTCTACATCGCCGATCTGCGCCAAGTGCATGAACTGGATCTCGCGACGCACAAGAGCCGGGTGATTGCCGGCAACGGCAAGAAGGGCAAACCCGAGGATGGAGCCGTGGCCGTCGATGCGCCGCTGGTTGATCCGCGGGCGGTCGCCGTGGATCATCAGGGCAATGTTTACATTCTGGAACGTGGCGGCAATGCGCTGCGCGTGGTCAACAAGGAAGGACGCATCCGCACCGTGGTGAATGCCAGCGGCAAGAAAGGCGGGGAAGGGGACGGCGGACCGGCGCTCGAAGCCACGATGAACGGCCCGAAGCATCTTTGTGTGGACAAGGACGAGAGCGTGATCATCGCCGATGCTGAAGCGCATCTGGTGCGTCGTTATGTGCCTGCAACCGGCATGATCGAGCGCATCGCCGGCACGGGCAAACAGGGCAGCGCCGGGGTTGGCGGGGATCCGAAACAGTGCCAGCTCGCACGTCCTCACGGCGTCACGATTCATCCGCAGTCCGGCGAGTTGTTCATCACTGACAGCTACAACAACCGCGTGCTGAAGATCGTGCGGCAGTGAGGATTAAGGCGCGGCGTCCTTTTTCAAGATCGGCTCCCGGCTGATCTTGATCACCAGTGGGCGGTGATCACTGGCTTTGTCGAAATCACGGGCGGAGTAGATGAAGCACTTCGAGTAATCGATGTGTGGTCGTAGCAGCCGGCTGGCGAAGCAGTAGTCCAGTCTTGAGTAGGTGTCCGCCGCATCCCAGAAGTGCGTCCAAACCTCGCCATCCCGGTCTTTCAGCCACACGTCCTGCATGGCGACGTCGCTGGTGCGCGGACTGCCCATGACTTCTCCGATCGCCGGCTGGTTGCGATGTTCGTTGAAGTCGCCGTAGGCCAGGATGCGGGCGCCCGGTTCCCTGGTGAAGATGGAGTCGAGGTGCTTGCGCAGCAGCCGCGCCTCATTGCGGCGCATCTGTGCCTGGTCGGCCTCGGTGATCTCACGCATGGATTTCAAATGCACGCCCACGAGGTGCAGATCGAAGGTGGGGGTGAGGCTGATCGTGACATCGAGAATCCCACGCTGAAACGGCAGCGTCTGCGCGCCGATCTGATACGTGAGGTCGGTTTGCGAATGGCGCGCCTTGATGGGCAGCCGCGACATCAGGGCGAGGCGCCGGGTTTCATCCCCTCCATGCGCCAGTTCGGTGTGCGGCAGGTCCAGGCCGGCGGCCTTGAGCCGTTTTTGCAGATCGGCGAGATCGTCGGCGGTGCCGATTTCACAGACGCCGAGAATGTCCGGCTTGATGGCGGCGAGGATTTTCACCACGCGCACTCGTTCATCTTCGGGCTTGGGGGCAGATGGCAGCGTCTTGTAGGTCTGCATGTCGAACCGGTCCATGGTGAGCCAGTTCTTCAGGTTGTAGGAGCAGAACGTGATGCGTTCCGGCTCGGCTGCGGACAAGCACGCCGCAGCGACAAAGAAAACGGCGGGTCCAAAGACCCGCCGCATGCGTTGAAAGAGTCGTGTCATGCCTGGAGAGGCCGCCAGTTTAGGAGTCTTCCACATTGGCCACCGGCTGCCGCTTTTCCTGCGGCGGCTGGATCTTGGGATGCTCCACTTCTTCCTGGGCGTTCTGGAGTTCAGCTTCGAACTCGGTGCGCGCCTTTTTGAACTCTCCCATGCTCTTGCCCAGACTGCGGGCAAAGGTGGGAAGTTTCTTCGCGCCAAAAAGCACGAGAATGAGGATGCCAATGATGATCATCTCGGGCGTGCCGAGAGGTCCGATTGCGAGGATGGATGAGGGGTTCATGATGGTACTAGGTTTGCATTGTTCGTGGTTGCGTGCAACGCGGACTTTCAGTCGTTCCCAGTGGGGCCATCGTCCTTTGCGCGGGTGAAAACGGCGGGCTTGGTAAGCTTGTGATGCTGTCTTCATCAACTTAAACGTCCGAACCCCCGCCGGGTTAGCAAGAATCTCCCGTTTGGGGCAATTTCGCCCAGACATGCCGACTGGTTCAGGTTTTGAACCAGTGTTTTGACGATTGCATGACGGGTCTGACCGCGTAGCAATCCGGCCACCATGATTCACAACGTTTATTTCTGGCTCAAACCCGAGCTTTCCGCCGAACAGCGCTCCACGTTCGAGACGGAGCTGATGCACCTGCTCGAAATCGATTATCTGGAACACGGCTTCGTGGGCAAACCGGCTGACACCGAAAAGCGGCCGGTCTGCGACCATTCGTTCAGCTACTCGCTGACCCTGCACTTCAAAAACATGCAGGATCATGTGTTCTACCAGAAAGAGTGCCCGAAGCATCTGCGCTTCGTTGACCAGTGCAAAACGTTCTGGGAACGCGTGGTGATTTATGACAGCTCGCCGCTGCACTGATTTCCACCACCAGCCATGTCCTACGTCTTCCCGAAATCGGCCGAACTCTTCGCGCGTGCTCAAAACAGCATTGCCGGAGGCATCAACAGCGGCATCCGCAAAATGGAGGTGCCCGTGCCTCTCTACTTCGACCACGGCAAGGGCTCGCGGCTCTTCGATGTCGATGGCAACGAGTACATCGACTTCCAGATCGGCCAGGGGGCGATTCTTTACGGCCACGCGCCTCAAGGCATGGCCGAGGCCATCGCCGCACAGGCGCACAAAGGCACCCACTGGGCGGCGCAGAGCGAGCTGGAGATCGATGTGGCCGAGCGGCTGCAGAGCATGATTCCCGGTGCGGAACGGGTGCGTTTCAACAACAGCGCCACGGAGGTCGTGCTTTCGGCCCTGCGTCTGGCCCGTGCGCACACCGGCCGGCCGCTGATCTTGAAATTCGAGGGCCATTACCACGGCTGGAGCGATGAAGGGCTTGTGGGCTTTGCACCACCTCCGGACCAATGGGGCTCGGAAGACAATCCCACGCGCCTGCACCCGAGCCAGGGCGTGATTCCCGAGGTGCTCGGCACCTTCGTCGTGGCCCGCTGGAACGATCCCGAGCATCTGCGTCAGCGCGTGGCCGAGCATCATGATCAGATCGCCGCGATCATCTTTGAACCGGTGCTCTGCAACACCGGCTGCATGCCCGCCGTGCCCGGCATGATCGAAACCATCCGGGAATTGTGCGATGAAAACGGCATCGTGATGATTGCCGACGAAACCATCACCGGCTTCCGCTTCGGTGCGGGCTGCGCCCAAAAACACTACGGCTTCACGCCGGATCTGACCATTCTCGGCAAGGCGGTCGGAGGTGGCGTGCCGTTCGCAGCGCTCGCTGGCAGGGAGAAGATGTTCGCCAAGATCCTGAGCGGCGCGGTCGTCCATGCCGGCACCTTGAACGCCAATCCGCTCTGTCTCGCCGCCGCGAAGTGGTGCCTCGATCAGGTCATTGCCCTGGGTGACTCGCATCCGGCGAACATCATTCAGCTCGGCGAGCAACTGAAGGCCGGTTTGTCGAAGCTCGCCGCGCAGCACAGCATCCCGCTGCAGCCGCAGGGGCCCGGTCTCGTCTTCCATGCCACCATGCTCAAGCCTGGCGCTCCCGCTGGCCCGATCACGAACTACCGCGACTACGCCGTCCGTCAGGACGCCCCACGTTGGGCACATCTCCGCCGCTGCCTCCTCGAAGAAGGCGTCCGCGCCATCGAACGCGGCCTCTGGTTCATCAGCCTTGCCCACACGCAGGCTGACATCGACGAGGCGCTGAAACGTGCTGCGCTTGCCTTTGCCCGCCATGCGGCGGAATGGAAAGCCCCATGCTGATCTCCGAGATTTTCTACTCCGTGCAGGGCGAAGGATCGCTCGTGGGTGTGCCGTCGGTGTTTGTGAGAAGTTCGGGCTGCAACCTGCGGTGCGGGTGGTGTGACACACCGTATGCGTCATGGAATCCGGAAGGCGTGGAAATGAGCCTGGAGGAGATCTTGGTAGAGGTGGTAAAGCATCCGACGCGATATGTCGTCGTCACTGGCGGAGAGCCGATGGTGGCGAAGGAAATGCGGACGTTGCTGGCCGCGCTGCGTGAAAGCGGCAAACACATCACGATTGAAACGGCGGGAACGATTGCGCCGGACGGCGTGGCCTGTGATCTGGCCTCGATCAGCCCGAAGCTGGCACACTCGACGCCGACTGAAGGGAGGGCAGGCAAGGTATGGGTGGAGAAGCACGAGCGCACCCGGCTGCAGCCGGACGTGCTGCGGAGTTGGTGCTCCGCGTATGCGTTTCAGCTCAAATTCGTCGTCGCCAGCGAGGCTGACGTCGAAGAGGTGCGTGCGGTGGTGAGTTCCATCGGCGTGCCGGTGCCGCCGGAGAAGATTCTGCTCATGCCGGAGGGCATTACCCAGGAGGCGTTGCGCGCGCGTCAGACCTGGCTGGTGGAGGTGTGCAAGCGCACGGGGTGGCGCTATTCGCCACGTTTGCACATTGATCTGTTTGGAAATAAACGAGGGACATGAAGAGGCGGTCGAACCTGTCACGAAATCTCTGGGCGATGGTGTGGGGGCTCGTCGTTCTGCTGCAGGTTTGGGACCACTATCGCGACAAGCCGGCGCCTCCTGCGCCGGAACCCGACGGCCATTTTGTGAGACTGCGAAACGCACGTCTGATCGAGGACACGGGCAATGACGGTGACAGCTTCAAGATCGCTCACGATGGCGGTGAG
>DAORHS010000408.1:0-4870 GCA_035438165.1 Prosthecobacter sp. | reverse complement strand
GGATGGCGTCATCACCGCTGGTGAGAGCAGCATCGATCAAAGTGCGATCACGGGTGAGAGCGTGCCCGTCGAGCGCAAACCTGGCGACGAGGTGTTTGCGGGAACGATCAATCAAGACAACGCGCTCGACGTGCGCATGACCCGGCTGGCACGCGACAACACGCTCGCGCGTGTGATGCAGCTCGTGGCCGAGGCGCAGGAACAAAAAAGCCCGACGCAGCGCTTCACCGAAGTCTTCGCGCGCCGTTTTGTGCCAGCGGTGCTCATCGGCACGCTGCTTGTCATCGTACTGCTGCCACTCGTGTTTGGATGGACGTGGAGCGCGAGTTTTTATCGCGGCATGCTGCTGCTCGTGGCTGCTTCGCCATGCGCGCTGGCCATCGGCACGCCTGCTGCCGTGCTCGCGGGCATTGCGCAGGCGGCACGTCGCGGCGTTTTGATCAAAGGCGGTGTCCATCTGGAAAACCTCGGCCACCTGAACACCGTGGCGCTCGACAAAACCGGCACGCTCACCACCGGCCACTTCGCGGTCACTCAGGTCATTGGCTTTGAAGGCACGCCCGAAGACGAAGTCCTGCGCATCGCCGCTGCGGTCGAAGAACAATCCAGTCATCCACTGGCTGCGGCCATCGTGAAGACGACGCGAGAGCGCAATATCACCTTCCCCTCGGCCACCGAGATCGAAAACCTCGCGGGCAAAGGCATCCAGGCGCATGTCGAAGGCGCAGAAGTATTGGTCGGGGCCATGCGAGCCTTTGCTGGTGACTCTGCGGCTGAAAAAGGCCAGCCGCTTGCCAACACGATTGCCAAGCTCGAAGGCGACGGCCAAACCACGGTGATCATTCGTCGCTCGGGGAAATTCATCGGCGTCATCGCCCTTGCTGACGAGCCACGCGCCTTGGTCAAAGAAGTGATGCAACGTTTGCGAGCACAGGGCATCGAGCGACTGGTGATGCTCACCGGCGACAACGCCTCCGTGGCTCACCGCGTCGCCGAACAAATCGGCATCACCGATGTGCGTGCGGAGTTGCTGCCGGGCAACAAGCTGACCTTGATCCGCGAGCTTCAGCATGGTCACGGCGTCATCGCGATGATCGGTGATGGCGTGAACGATGCACCCGCCCTGGCCGCCGCCACCGTCGGCGTGGCGATGGGCGCAGGCGGCACCGCCGTCGCCTTGGAAACCGCCGATGTCGTGCTCATGGGTGATGATCTCGGCAAGCTGCCCTTTGCCATCGGCCTGAGCCGCGCCAGCGCCCGCATCATCCGCCAAAACCTCGTGATCGCGCTCGGTGTCATCGGCCTCCTCCTGATCGCCTCGGGCTTTGGCGTCATCCCTTTGAGCATCGCGGTCGTCCTGCACGAGGGCAGCACCATCGTGGTCGTGTTGAATGCCCTGCGCCTCCTTGGTTGGCGAGAGCGCATCGGCAGTGCCTAACGGTCACCCATCGCGATGCGTCGGCGTCGGTTTGCCGGGGCGGAAGTGCTCTTCGTGATCGAGCGTGGCCTGGAGGCCGAAGAAACTTGCCGCTGTCTCTTCCATGCCTGCTTTCACGGCTTCCATGAGCGAGGCGGGATCGGCTTCGGCACGCAGATTGATGATGAGCTGGCCGCCGGTGCACGGTTCATCGAGTTCCATGCCGAGTTCGGCCACATAATCGCTGCGCACGAGATTGATGCTGGCCAGCTCGCCCGCGATGCCGTCGTCGGGGCTGAAGGTCATCTTGAAATGCGCGATCTCGACTCCGGCGAGCTGCAACCGCCCTTGAACATGCGTGGCGAGCTTTTTGAGGAAGTCGTTCGCCTCGAACTCGTCGTCGGATTTCAGCGTGACGGTGGCGTTCAGCCAGCCGAGCAGCGCCTCACCATCGGCATAGACTTCGTAATCGACCGCCATCGGATTGCGGCGGGCTTGTTCGTCGGTCATCAAACTGGCGAACAACTCGTCGAGGCCGGTTTCTTGTCGTGGGGAGGCGGTGACGACCTTCGCGAGCGGGAATTCCTTCGTCAAAACGGCCCGCAGCTCCTCGCGCTGCGTGTCGTCGATGAGATCGCTTTTGCTGATGACGATGATGTCGGCCTCTTCGAGCTGCTTTTTGAAAATGTAGGCCACCTTCGCCGAAAACGTGCCGCCAGCGTCGAGTCCGAACACGCGCCGGGCGCGGATCGGGTCCACCAGCACGCTGAGTGGCGCGATGGTGAAGGAATCGCCATACATGCGGCGCAGCGGATACGTCACCGTCGCCACGAGATCCGTGCAGCTCCCCACCGGCTCGGCGATGAAGACATCGGGCTTGGAGTCGCTCGTGAGCTTGCTGGCGGCATCCACGAGCGTGTTGAAGCGGCAGCAGAAGCAACCGCCCGCGATTTCCTCCGTCGCGTAGCCCTGCCCACGCAGCAGCTTCGTGTCCACGAGGCCACCGGCCTGATCGTTCGTGATGAGGCCGACTTTGAGGCCTTGATCACTGAGATGTTTCGCAAGACGACCGACGGTGGTGGTTTTGCCGGCTCCGAGGAAGCCGCCGATCATGATGTAGCGTGCGCGTTGAGACATTCCGTTTTGGTATTTGCCAGATGTGGCAAATAAACAAGCGCCAACTGCCATTCTTGCACAAAAATCCTCCGCGCTGTATTTCCTCCGCATGCCCGGACGCAAAACATTCGACTGCCTCTGCGCCATGCGCGCGCTGGGCGAGCCGACCCGGCTGCGTCTTGTGCGCCAGCTCATCGCCGGAGCCAAGCCCGTGACCGAGCTGTGCGACACGCTCCACGTCACGCCCTACAACGTCTCGAAGCACCTCCGCGTCCTCAAGGAAGCCGGACTGCTCGAAGTCGAGAAGCAGGGCCAGCAGCGCATCTACGCCCTCGCCGCCGCGTTTCGCGAGAAGCTCTCGAACAACGCCAAGACGCTCGATCTCGGCTGCTGCCAGTTTCATTTCGACAAGCTGCCGGAGTAGGCGGCGCAAGGAATGGGTGGCAAAGCCCAGCGCGAAGCCCGCAGGCGACACGTAGGTTCATCACATGAGATCTCTTTGCGCATCGCTGCTGTTGTTGCTGTCTGGCGCTGCCAGCGCCGGAACCGGGTATGACGTCCGCTGTGAGGATGCGAAGTGCGGCTTCACCACCTCGATTGGGATCGGAGGCGGGCGCATGTTTGAGGAGGCTTCCGGCTATTGTCCAAAGTGCGCGAAGTGCGTGTCCGTGACTTGGAAGCGCGATACAAAACCAAAGACCGCACCGGTGCGCTTCTGGGACACAATCGTGGGGCGTGTGCGGGAAATTTTCCGCTGCAAGACC
Source organism: Prosthecobacter sp. (assembly GCA_035438165.1). Taxonomy (GTDB): domain Bacteria; phylum Verrucomicrobiota; class Verrucomicrobiia; order Verrucomicrobiales; family Verrucomicrobiaceae; genus Prosthecobacter. The sequence continues at coordinate 1,573 of DAORHS010000408.1, read as the reverse complement.
TGCGAGGGACCGTTTGTGAAGATCGAGCAGATTGAGGAAATGAAGCACTGCCCGAAGTGCGGGAAGGAGTCGCTCAAGGCGAAGCGGACCCTCATGTACGACTGAGGGGAGAAAGGGCAAGAAACGCCTGAGAGTGCCCAAAAGCCGGGTGGAGACTTCGGGCAAAGGGCCGTACGATAGTTGTATGAAAACTCCAACCCCTTCGTGGCGGGTTCTTGCGCTGGCAGTGATGCTGGCGCCTGTGTTGATTCTTCGCGGCGAGGAGTTTCCGACGGAACCGCTCACGCTGTCGGTCGATTTGAACGGCGACGGCCTGCCGGAGCAGGTCACGCGGCGCAAACTGGGCGCGGACGATCAACTGGGCACCTTTTACCAGGTCGTCGTGAAGGACGCGCAAGGTGCAATGCTGTGGAAGAGCCCGGAGGTGCTGGCAGTCGATCATCCGCTGGCGTTTGGCGAATGGGACTTCGGCATCAGCCTGCCGCAGTTCGCGGCGGATGTGGACCGGGATGGCCAAGTGGAATTGATCGTGCCCGCGCCACAGAGTGATGTGTCGCCCACCACGTTCCGCATGTTCCGTTGGAACGGGTCGGCGTTCGCGCCGTGGCAGGTGAAGTCGCTGACTGGCAAGGCGCAAACTGGAGCGGTCTTTCGCTGGACGGACAGGCCCTCGCTTTCGTCGTATTGGGTGGAGAAATGGATCGGCACCAGCGCGGAAGGCGGCTGGGTGGTGAAGCTCGTGACGATGCCGGAGGGCGGCGACTTGATGACCGCTGTCGCCGTGCTTGCTGCGAAGGGTGATGGCTTTGAACTCGTGCGCTGGATCGAATCGCCTGCGGCACTCGGCAATGAGGGAGGTGAATCCGCGGGTGTGAGACCGGATTCCTATCGTGCGCGGCTGGGCGCGCAGGATCATGTGAATTCGTCCGGCATGCCGCTGAAAAAAGTCATCGACGTGCTGCGCCAGGACCGTGCGAACGTGCATCGCGGCTCTCATCGTGACAAAGAGGACGATGTGGATGTGTTTTTCACGACGCCGGAGAATCGGGAAGGCATGTCGCAACAGCCGCTGAAAGTGGTCGGTGGTTCGAAAGCCGAGGCGGCGATCCTCAATGGCACGCCGGTCGTCGAGGTGCAGGTTTCAAATGACGGATTGCAGGTGGAGATCATCAGCCCATGAGCACGCCGTCGAACCAGGCTTGCTGTGCGAAATGCGGGGCCGTGCTCGCCGAAGGGGTGCGTTTCTGCGAACAATGCGGCAGTCCGGTGGCAGTTTCACCGCCCGCGACGTCAGGTGTGATGCCGACTCCTGCGAAAGCAGGCGGCCATTCGCTGTGGCTGCTCATCGCGGCGGCTCTGGTGGCCGGAGCGCTGGGCTTTGCGGGTTACAGCCAGCGCGAGCGAGTATTGGGCTGGTTGAAACGCCATCCAGCTTCTGTGGTGGCGACGCCCGTTTCCTCTCCGCCTGCGGCCGCCACGCAAGCACCACCCGCTTCGACGCCGCCAGTGAATCCCGAAGTCGCCGCGGCGCAGGATCTCGACCAGCGCATGGCGCAGCTCCTCCCCGACGCGC
>DAORHS010000407.1:0-4870 GCA_035438165.1 Prosthecobacter sp. | reverse complement strand
ATGACCAACAATCCGCGCAAGGTCGTCGGACTCGAAGGACACAAGCTCGAAATCGTCGAACAGGTTCCCGTCAAATCCCCGCCCAAACCCGAGAACGCTCGCTACCTCGAAACCAAGAAGAAAAAGATGGGCCACAAACTTTAGCCGCATGTCGAACTACGCCTCCAGCCGTCCACGTCCCACCCAGGAGCCGGTCAATATCGCGATCGTCGCCTCCTTGTACAACAATCAGTTCGTTCAAGGGCTGCTCAATGCGGCCAAGGAGGAGATCGAGATCATCGCGCCGAATGCCTCGGTGGATGTCTATCGTGTTCCGGGCGCTTTTGAGATTCCGGTTTGCGTGGAGCACGTGCTGCGGGGGAGCGCTCCCGACGCCGTGATCACGCTGGGCGTCATCATTCGCGGCTCCACCGAGCACGCGGATCTGGTGGGCGCATCCGTCACGGACGCCCTGCAGCAGATGGCGGTTCGGCACTGCATCCCCGTCATTCATGAGGTGCTGCTCGTCAGCAGCGAGGAACAGGCGGAGGAGCGCTGCCTTGGCGCCACCATCAACCGCGGCACGGAAGCCGCGCAGACCTGTGTCAAAATGATCAATCTGTTCGGTAAAATGAAGGCCAGCTTTGCCGGCGAACCCATCGACCACGCTTAACATCATGGGAAGACGCCGCGAAGGCCGCGAGGCCGCCATTCAGTTTCTCTTTGCCCGCGATCTCCAGGGGGAGACCAAACCCGAGGACGCCGATGTGTTCTGGACGCTTCACAGCGCCAGGACATCCACCCGTGCCTTTGCTGAAAGCCTGATCAAGGGGGTTCTTGCCCATCAGGAGCAGATCGATGCAGGCATCGCCCAACTGCTTGAGAACTTCAGCTTCGAACGGCTTGCGGCGGTGGATCGCAATGTGCTGCGGGTCGCCTCCTACGAACTGCTGTACTGTCCGGAGGTGCCCACGCCTGTGATCTTGAACGAAGCCATCGACATCGCCAAGGCCCTCAGCGCCGGCGAATCCGGCTCCTTCGTCAACGGCGTGCTCGACAAACTCTCCAGGTCGCTGCGCAAACCGGAGACCAGACGGAATCAAGAAACCACCAATGGACACTAATGCTCACTAACATCTGAGTTCTGATCCATGGGTGAAGATGAGCGCCCATCAGTGGTTCAAAACTCCGGTTCTGGCTTCATTCGACATTCTGCATTCCCTCTTCTCATGGCCGGTTTCTTCAAATCTCTCCTCCAACGCTTCACCAAGCCCGACATCGACTGGGATGAACTGGAGGCGGCGCTCATTGCCGGCGACCTCGGTCCGCGTCTGGCCCTGCAGATCGTCAATGACCTCAAGTCACGCCAGCGCACGCTGCATGGGGCGGACATCGTGCAGGTGGCGCGGGAGCACGTGCGCAAAATCCTGCCGGAGTCGGTCCCGACCGTTGAGCCCATTGCCGGAAAACCCAAGGTGCTGCTCATCGTCGGAGTCAACGGCACCGGCAAGACCACCAGCACGGCGAAACTCGCGAACCTTCTCCATCAGCGTGGCCACAAGGTCGTCCTCGCCGCCGCAGACACGTTTCGCGCCGCCGCCGTCGAGCAGCTCACCGTGTGGTCCGAGCGCCTGAACATCCCGCTCGTCAAAGGCCCGCCGAACGGCGATCCCGCCTCGGTCTGCTTTGAAGGCTACGAAAGGGCGCTCAAAACGCAGGCCGACTTCCTCATCTGCGACACCGCCGGACGTCTGCACACCAAGCACAACCTGATGGAGGAGCTGAAGAAAATTCACCGGATTCTCGGGCGCAAAGATCCGGAGTCGCCTCACGAAGTGCTGCTCGTCTGCGACGCCACCACGGGTTCCAATGCCCTGCAGCAGGCCCGGGAGTTCAACAAGGCCATCCCGCTCACCGGAGTCATCGTCACCAAGCTCGATGGCAGCGGCAAAGGCGGCGTCCTCGTCGCGATCCAGCAGGAGCTCTCCGTGCCCACCCGGTACATCGGACTCGGGGAAAGCGTGGAAGATTTTCAGCCCTTCGACCCGCGGCGTTTCGTCGAGGAGTTGCTTTGAGACTCCCTGGGTAGGGCGGCTGGTCCCCCAGCCGCCGTCTTCCCGGCGCGGCAGGCCAAGGAGCGGCGGTTGCTAACCGCCGTCTTCCCGGCGCTTGGCAAGCGCCTCTCCTTGTTCCTACCGCCGCAGCGCCAAAATCAGCTCATCCATCTTGTCCACGAGCTGCTGCACCTCGCCCTGCGTCGGCGGATCGCTCACCGTCATCCCGAGCGTGGCCACCGCGTTGCTGTTGGCGCTGGTGTCGGCGACCATATCAAAGACTGGGTGGAGTGATCTGCTGTGCAGGCGGACGGTGGCTGGTGGGAAAACTCGTGATGCACAGTCCGGCGAACGTGAGCCGGCAGATTTCCCGCCCTCGTTTACAGCCTTCCTGCCGCTCTGCAGTTTCTGCTGTTCTCCGTCGTCATGTGCTTCTTCATCCTGGTGGTGACGGTGATGATAATGCGAAAGAATGAGGCAGAGAGTTAACCACGGAAGACACTGAATACACGGAAGCCAGAGGCGGACGGATTTTTCCGTGTATTCAGTGTCTTCCGTGGTTGATCAAATCAGGTCCGTTCCGTGTTTCCTTAATCCTACCGCCAAAACTTCTCCACCGCCGCCACGAGACCGGGGATGCTGTTCTCTTTGGCTTCGACATCGACCGTGAGGCCGTGCTCTTTGATCGCGGCGCTGGTGATGGGGCCGATGCTGGCGATTTTGATGCCTTCGGGCAGCGGAACCTTGAGATTGAGGAAGTGATCGACCGTTGAAGCACTGGTGAAGGTGATCATGTCGGCACCTTCGGCTTTCAGACGGGCAAGAGCTTCGAGGTTGTCCTCGGTTTCGGCGATGGTGCGGTAGGCGACGCATTCATCGACGATGGCGCCCATGCCGGTGAGTTCGTTGGCCACGATTTCGCGCGTTTCTTCGGCGCGGACCCAGAGAACTTTGACGTTCTCCATGTCCTGATGGTCTTTGAAGGCTTTGACGAGACCTTCGGCGACGTAGTTCTTCTTGTCCGGCATCAGATCGACGGCGAGGTGACGGGCCTTGATCTTTTCCGCGGTGCCGGGTCCGATGCAGGCGATGCGCACGCCGCCGATGCTGCGGGCGTCATTGTAGAGCTTGTCGAACATGGTGAAGAAGGCGTCCACGCCGTTCGGGCTGGTGAAGATGATCCAGTCGTAGGTGTGGCAGTCCTGCACGAGTTCGCCGAAGGACATCTGATCTTCCACCGGCGCGATGCGGATGGTGGGCAGTTCGATGACGTCGGCTCCGAGTACGGCGAGCTGTTTGCTCAGCACGCTGGCCTGCTGGCGTGTGCGGGTGACGACGATCTTTTTGCCAAACAGCGGGCGGTCTTCAAACCAGTTCAAGTGCGGGCGCTCGGTGACGACATCGCCGATGATGGCGACGGCGGGCGCTTTGAAGCCTGCGGCCTTCACCTTGGCGGCGATGTCTGCCAGCGTGCCGACGAGCGTCTGCTGGTGGCTGTGCGTGGCCCAGCGCACGAGGGCGACGGGTGTTTCCGGTTTCGCGCCGTGCTTCAAGAACTGCGTGGTGATCTCCTCAATGCGCTCCACGCCCATGAGGAAGACCTTGGTGCCGTCTGCCTGCGCGAGCTTGGCGTAGTTGAGCGAGGTGTCGGGCTTCGTGGGATCCTCATGACCGGTGAAAATGGTGAGCTGGGAGGCATGCGAACGATGCGTGACCGGAATGCCCGCGTAGGCCGGTCCGGCGATGGCGGAGGTGATGCCGGGAACGATTTCAAAGCGCACGCCTGCTTCGTGCAGTTCCGCGGCCTCTTCGGCGCCGCGTCCGAACAGCACGGGGTCGCCGCCCTTCAGGCGCGTGACCGTTTTGCCCTCGGTCGTGAGTTTGACGATGAGTTTGTTGATCTCCTCCTGAGACAGCGTGTGGTCGCCGGCCTTCTTGCCGACGTAGATGCTTGCAGCACCGTCCTTGGCGTAGCGCAGGTGCGCGGGGTTGCAAAGGTAGTCATAGACGAGCACGTCGGCGGCCTCGATGCATTCCTTGCCCTTGAGAGTGAGAAGTCCGGGATCGCCGGGACCGGCGCCGACGAGGTAACAGATGCCAGGGGTGGTTGTCTTGGAGGCCATGATGGGAAAAGGGCGGGCAAGGTGCCGAGAGTGAGGGGGATCGCAAGGACGGGCATGCCAACGGCTGAATGAAATGGAAGAACTGAAAATGAAGAAAAGGAGGAATGGAGGAACTGAAAGTGGCAATGCGATTGCAAGCCGGGACCCCGCCCTTCACCATTGGCAGTTTTCAGTTCCGCCCTTCTCAGTTCTTCCATTTCCGGGTTTGAATCGTTTCCCTTTTGCCGAGGATTCCTCAGCACTCCATAATCCACCATGCCTCCCATCCTTCTCCAACTTCCCACGGCCTGCGATCCATCTTTACCCGTGCTGCTGGCGATTTCCGGGGGGCGGGATTCGGTGGCGCTGCTGCATTTGATGCGTGAGGCGGGTTTCACGAACCTCATTCTCTGCCACCTGAACCACGGCCTCCGAGGCATGGAATCGACGGGAGATGCGGCCTTTGTACGGCGGCTGGCGAAAAAGTGTGAGCTGAAGTGTGAGATCGAGGAAGAGGATGTGGCCGCGCTGGCGGAGAAACGCCGCATCTCGACCGAAACGGCGGCACGGGAGGCCAGGCATGCGTTTCTGCTGCGCATGGCGGAGAAACACGATGTCTGGGTCGTGCTGCTGGCCCACCATGCCGAGGATCAGGCGGAGACAATTCTCGCGAATCTCTGCCGTGGCAGCGGACTGGCCGGTCTGGCGGGCATGCATGCGGTGCAGCGGCTGGAT
>DAORHS010000406.1:0-4871 GCA_035438165.1 Prosthecobacter sp. | reverse complement strand
CGATGGCTTTCTTCGCGGCTTCGCTCACGGCGAGCACATCCATGCCATCAACGACGGCGTTGGCAATACCGTAAGCATCACCCTTGCTGGCGATCTCCATCTTCGACTCCGTGTAGCGCAACGCCGTGCCCATCGCATAGAGATTGTTCTCGCAGATGAAGAGCACCGGAAGCTGCCACAGGCCGGCCAGATTCATCGACTCGTGAAACTCGCCTTCCGCCACCGCGCCTTCACCGAAGAAGCAGGCGGTCACGTTCTTGCGGTTTTGCATCCTGTCCGCCAGCGCGAGTCCAATCGCCAGCGGCAGGCCACCGCCGACGATCGCGTTGCCGCCGCAGAAGCGCGTCTTCGCATCGAACAGGTGCATCGAGCCGCCACGACCGCGCGCGCAGCCTTCGACCTTGCCATACATCTCCGCCATGATCGAGTTCGCGCTCACACCGCGCACGAGCGCCTGGCCGTGCTCGCGGTAGGTCGCCACAATGGCGTCTTCGGGAAGCAGTTGGTCGATGATGCCCGTCGCCACGGCCTCCTCGCCGATGTAGAGATGCATGAAGCCGCGAATCTTCTGCGCACTGTACATCTCGACGCACTTCTCCTCGAAGCGCCGGATGCGCACCATCTGCCAGAGCAGGCGGCGGGCTTGATCGTGGTCTGGCAGGGGTGTGCTCATGTCAGTCGTTCTCCAGGGTGGACAAATCGCCTTCCGGCAGGCCCAACTCGCGGGCTTTGAGCAGACGGCGCATGATTTTGCCGCTGCGCGTCTTCGGCAGACTGTCGATGAATGCGATCTCCTTCGGCGCCACGGCGGGACCGAGTCGTTTGCGGGCAAAGCCGATCAACTCCATGCGCAGTTCATCACTCGCGGTGTGTCCGGGTTTGATCACGACGAATGCCTTCACGAGCTGCCCGATCAGCGGATCCGGTTTGCCGATGACACCAGCCTCGGCGACCGCCGGATGTTCCATGAGAGCGCTCTCGACTTCAAACGGACCGACCATATGCCCAGAAGTCTTGATGATGTCATCCACACGGCCGACGAACCAGTAGTAGCCGTCCGCATCACGCTTCGCCAGATCGCCGCTGAGATACCAGCCGTCCACAAAGCACTTCGCGTAGCGCGCCTCGTCATGAAGATAGGAACGGAACATCGATGGCCAGCCGGGTTTGAGCGCGAGTTCTCCTTCCACATCGCATTCCGTGATGACTTCGATCCCCTTCTCACCATGCTTCACGATGGCCGCCTCGATGCCCGGCAGCGGCTTGCCCATGGAGCCGGGGCGGATGTCCATCGCCGCGTAGTTGGCGATCATGATGCCGCCGGTTTCCGTCTGCCACCAGTTGTCATGAATCGGCAAACCGAGCGCACGCTGGCCCCAGACGACCGCCTCGGGATTCAACGGTTCGCCCACGCTGTGAATGAGGCGCAGGTCGCTCAGGTCGTATTGCGTGCGCGGCTCGCCGGGAATGCGCATGAGCCGCCGAATGGCCGTGGGTGCGGTGTACCACACCGTGACCTTTTGATCCTGCAGCAGACGATACCAGCGCTCGGCGTCGAAATCGGCTTCATCGACCAGATTCGTCACGCCATGCAGCAGCGGTGCAAAGATGCCATACGACGTGCCCGTGACCCAGCCGGGATCGGCGGTGCACCAGAAAACATCATCGGGATGCAGATCGAGCACATAGCGGCCCGTGGCGAAATGCGTGAGCGCCGCCTGATGCACATGCACCGCGCCTTTCGGCATGCCGGTGGTGCCGCTGGTGAAATGCAGCAGCGCCATCTCCTCGGGACTCGTCGGTGGAATCTCAAACTGATCACTCGCGGCGGCCATCAGTTTCGGCAGTGAGCGCACGGTGGCATCCAGATCATCCTCCGCGTCCGCGAGCAGGATGCATTGCAATGCGGGAAGGCGTTCGCGTAAAGCGGCGACCTTCTTTTCATAAAGCGACTGCGTCGTCACGAGCACCTTCGCATCGCCACGACTCAGCCGCTGCCACACCGGCTCCGGTCCAAACTGCGAGAACAGCGGGCAGAACACGCTCACATTCTTCAGCGTGCCCAGCGCCGCGAGATACAGCTCGGGGATGCGCCCCGTCAATGCGAAGACACGCTCGCCTTTCGCGACACCCAGCGACTTCAGCACATTCGCAAAGCGCGCCGAGCCATGCGCCATGTCCGCGTAGGTCAAATCGCGCACGCCGCCGTCCTTGCCCAGCCAGCGCAGTGCGAGCTGATTTGCCAGCACCCCGGTTGCATGACGATCCACGGCTTCATGAGCGAGGTTCAGCCCGCCACTGCGAAGCCCCTGCATCTCTGCACGCATCGCCTCCCAGGAATGCGTGGTGCGTGCTTGATCATAGTCCACAAGATGCGGTGTGACGCGCATCGCCTGCAAGTCTTTGTGGATGGGATCAAAGGGCATGGTTGGTTAGCCTCCTGTTAAACTCATTAAACCCGACGGCAGCTTGGCATGTCTTGTCCGCTCTTGCGGCTGTTGGGGCCGATGTTGCGTTTGGGAAACTACCTCGCAGCCAGAATGTCACGTGACAGCCGCAGCAGCGCCTGATTCATCGCGCTGACGCGTTCCTTTGCCGTCGAAGAGTTTGATGGCATCGAGACGGCGATGCGGAAGAATCGGCTGCCGACCTCCTTGCCCGTCACGGGCTGTAGTTTCCAGGTGCCTTGCAGCATCAGGGTGTGGGTCGCGTCAGGCTCAAACTGGGTGATTCGCAGCTCCAGCAAGTCCGTGTAGTCAAGCGTGGTGAAACGCTCCACCGGCAGGATGTTTGTGGAGCCGGTGAGCCGGCTGAGATTGCCCGCCACCACCCGCGAAATGGCGACGTCAAAGGGCTCCGCCCACAAGTCGAGATCGCTGGCCACCAGCACGCCGTCCCGGCGGGTGACGAGTTGTTCGCAGTCGAGATAGTCTGGCAGTGCGGCACGGCTGACGGCAATGGCGGGCGTGCCAGCCGTCAGGGGCCGGTCTGGAGCCACGGGCTCCAGCAGGTGATGAACCGCCTGGTCTTTCACAGGGCTGAGCAGGCTGCAGCCGCAGAGCAGCAGCGCGGGCAGGATGACGGAGGTTCTCATGGCTTCTTCTCCTTGCCTGAGAGGAGGGAGTTCGGATTGCGCTTGAGGTCGTTGGCCAGCTCCTTGATGGCACGGGCGGCGTGCTCGGCTTCTTCAAGAACCTGCTGAAGCCGCATCAGCACGGGCGCGCGCGGATTCGCGACTTTGGAGATGTCCGCGCTGGCGGTTTCGAGCTGCGTGAAGGCCGAACTGGCCTGCTGCACGGCTTTTTCCATGTCTGTGAGCATGGGGTCGATTCCTTTGTTGGCCTTGGCCGTGAGTTCCTTCAGATTTGCCAGCGCGATGTCCAGATTGTCGATGGCCGCGGACAATTTGTGGTTTCCGGTCAGCGCGCGCATGTCGGCGGTGAAATTCGCGAGGTTGTCATTGATCTCCTTCATCCGCATCGAGTCGATCTGTGTTTTCGCGCTTGCCAGCGTGCCGCGCAGATCAGTGATCAGGCCGGTGAGGTCGATGCTGTTGAGCTTTTTCAATCCATCGCTGATGCTCAGCATGAGAGCATCGAGTTCCGTGCCAACGGTGGGCACCACGGGATAAGGCGCCTTCACGGGGGGCTCGAAGACCAGCCCCGGCTCGTTGGGAACGATGTCGAACTCGATGTTCATCTGCCCTGTCACGAAACTCATCTGTTTCATGCGTGCCCGCAGGCCGCTGGCCACCGCCTTCTGCACGCCTGCCTCCGTGGTGAAATCAATGCCCCCGCCGGTGGTGGCGCCCGCCGCCGCCAGTTGCCGGGTGGAGATCTCAACGAGGATGGGAATGATCTTGCGGTTCTCCCTGGGATCGACGAGCACATTGATCGAGCTGACACGGCCGATGCGCACGCCGCCGAAGCGCACCTCAGATCCAACGAGCAGACCATCGGCGCTTTTGTCGAAGTAGAGGATGACGTTGGTGGTCTTCTCGAAGAATTTGCCGGCTCCCAGCAGCACCAAAGCCGTGGCGGCAAGCACCAGGCCGCCCAAGGTGAACAATCCGATCAGGGTGGGACTTGCGTTCTTGCTCATGTCGGCGGGTTGGGGGGTGTGCCTCGATTCAAAAAGAGCCGCACCGCAGGGTTGTCAGAATGATCGCGCAGGTGTTTGGGGTTGCCTAGAGCTCCTTGCATGTGCGTGGCAGGATCAAGGAACAACGCGGTGTCCGCAATGCCAAAGATGCTCGCCAGCTCGTGCGTGACGATGACGATGGTGCAGCCCTGGCTGTCTCGCAGGCGCAGGATCAAATCGTCCAGCCGTTTGGAACTCAGCGGATCAAGCCCGCCTCCAGGTTCGTCGAGAAAGAGAATGTCGGGATCGAGCGCCATCGCCCGTGCGATGCCGGCACGCTTTTTCATGCCGCCGCTCATCTGCGCAGGATAGTAGTCCTCATAGCCGGCCAGTCCGACGAGCGCGAGCTTGTAGGCCACGAGATCGCGCACGGTCTTGGCGGGCAGTTTGCCAGCCTCCTCGATGAGCATGGAGATGTTCTCCCCCAGTGTGAGCGATGACCACAACGCGCCCCATTGATACATGACACCGAAGCGGCGGATGAACTTGCCGCGCTCCTCACTCTTCGCGGCGGTAAAGTCCTCGCCATCGTAGAGGACGCGGCCCTTCGTCGGCTCCATCAGGCCGACGAGGTGCCTCAGCAGCGTGCTCTTGCCGCAGCCGCTGCCGCCCATGATGACAAAGATTTCCCTGTCCTTCACCTCGAACTCCAGGTCACGCATCACCACCGTCGGCCCATAGGCCATCGTGAGATCGTGTACGCTGATTTTGGCGGCCATAGTCAGATGTTC
>DAORHS010000405.1:0-4884 GCA_035438165.1 Prosthecobacter sp. | reverse complement strand
GCCCGTCGAGTTCATGGAGTTCATCGCCGCGTTGTTTGTGATGGACCACGCGCATGCGGCGGGGCAGACGAACGCGCTGTTCACCAAGTTCGCTTTGCATGAGTACACCCGTCAGCGCCTCGAGAACCTCAGCCACGGCACGCGCCAGCGCCCCGCCATCGCCAGTGCGCTGCTTCATGACCCGAAGGTCTTCGTCATCGACGAGCCGATGGTCGGCCTGGATCCCATCCACGCCCGCACCGTGAAGCGCGAGATCAAGGAGCGCAGCCAGCGTGGCACGACGGTGCTCATGAGCACGCACCTGCTGAACATCGCCGAAGAGCTCGCCGACCGCATCGGCATCATTCACCACGGCAAACTGATCGCCCTCGGCACGCTCGCCGAGCTGCGTGCGCAGCACGAGCAGCGCGGTCAGCGGCTGGAGGACATCTTTCTGAGCATGGTGGAAGAGAAAGAATGACGAAACCAGAATGAGGAATGACGAATGAATGACCAGGCCAGAAATCCGGAAGGGGAAGCGTTTGATCATTTGGACTTCACTCGTCATTCGACATTCTGGTTTCGTCATTTGCCCGCGCTCACATCCCCCATTCCTTTCAAAGCATGAAAACGCTCCTTCTCTCCCTGCTCATGTCCTCCCTCGCCATCGCCGCCGATTCCAACGTTCACGACATCGCGGTCAAAGACATCGACGGCAAGGAAGCCGCGCTCAAAGCTTACGCGGGCAAGGTGCTGCTCATCGTCAATGTCGCCTCCGAGTGCGGTTACACCGGGCAGTATGCTGGTTTGCAGGCCTTGCATGAGAGGATGGCGGACAAGGGTGTGGCCGTGCTCGGCTTCCCCTGCAACGACTTCGGCGGCCAGGAACCCGGCACCGAGGCAGCCATCAAGACCTTCTGCACCGAGAACTTCAAGGTCACCTTTCCGATGTTCTCCAAGGTCACGATCAAAGGCGATGCCAAACATCCGCTCTACGCCGCCCTGCAATCCTCGTCCGGTGAGGTCGGTTGGAACTTCGAAAAATTCCTCGTCGGCAAGGACGGCAAGGTCTTGAAGCGCTTCGGTTCCGATGTGGAGCCGGAATCGCCGGAGTTGCTGGCCGCGATTGAGGCGGCGTTGAAGTGAACCTGGATTCCGAATGGAACAAGTTTGCCGTTTAAATGCGGATTGGATGATCCCACAGGGATCAAAGAGGGTAGCCGGTGGTCGAAGCCGCGAAGCGGCTGAACACCACCGGATTGCGAACAAACGTTTCGTTTGTCTCAAGGCTGCATCCTGAAGGGATGCCAGAAGCTTTCGATGGCTCCTCGTTTGCAAGGGGTGCTCGAATGCCGCTCGCATACCTTCGGCATGCGACCTTGAGGAGGACGGGGTTTTGCATGTGTTCCAGGGGTCTTTGACCCCTGGCTACCATCTTTGATCCCTGCGGGATCACGCCATCCCGAATTCATGCACGCATCAATGCTTCGCCATCCAATCGACCAATTGCCGTCGCTGCACGGGCAGTTTGCGATGAAAGCTGTCTTCAATCGCTGCGGCGGCCATGCCGGTTTCGCCTTCGGGGATGATGCCGAGCATTTCGGCGAGGCGTTGCTCGAAACGCGTGATCAGCGCGGGCACGGGGTCTTTCGCTGCGAGGTAGTCGAGCGCTTTGACGAGCAGTTCGTGGATCTCCGGAATGGGGGAGCCGGTTTCGGCCACGAGAGTGATCAATTTGACCAGGTACGTCGCCGCGAGCACGCGGCCGTAGCTTTCGCGCAGGCCGAGGCGCGGATTGGTCCAACGTGCCTCGGCCAGCGTGTGCAGATCGCCCGACTTGCTGTGCACGAACCGCAGCTCGGCGGAGACAAAGAGGTCCAGCACGCCGCTGAAGGGAGATTTGGGGCGCAGCGCACCTTTGGCGATCGTTTTGAAAAGGCCCTGATCCGGTGAGCACCACTGCACGATGAGGCTGCTCTCCGCGTAACGCGTGCGCCCGATGAGGATGGCCTCTGTTTTCTCCATGATGACAAAGGCGTTGAACTCACGCGCCCGGCGGTTATCTACGACCCATGGAAACCTCCAGCAAGACCATCTTCACCGACCTTCAATCCCTCGACACCGCCGCCCTCAAGGCCCGTTTGGGGGAACTCCGGAGGTATCTTTGACGTCCCGAAATTAAAAGACGAACTGGCCATGCTGGAGGACCGGATGGGTGCTCCGGGCTTTTGGGATGATGCGAACGCGGCGCGCAAGACGATCGACCGCACGAATGTCATCAAGAAGAAAATCGGACCGCTTCAGGAACTGGAGCAGCGTGCCGCCGACTTCGACGGGCTCATCGACCTGGCGAAGGAGGCCGGTGATGTCGAGACCTGGCGCGAAGTCGATCAGGAGCACACGAAGCTCGAGGAGGACGTCGCCGCCTTTGAACTCAGCCAGCTTCTCAACGGGCCGTTTGACCGTGGCAATGCCTTCATCACCATCCACTCCGGCGCCGGCGGCACGGAGGCCTGTGACTGGGCGGACATGCTGATGCGCATGTATCAGCGCTGGTGCCAGCGCCGCGGCTACAAGGTCGAGCTCATCGACCACGAAGCCGGTGACGACGTGGGCACTCGCTCCGCCACGCTCGAAATCATTGGCGAAAACGCCTTCGGCTTCCTGCAAACCGAGCGCGGCGTGCATCGCCTCGTGCGCATCTCGCCCTTTGACGCCGCGAAGAAGCGCCACACGAGTTTCGCCTCGATTGACGTCACGCCGGACTCTGAAGAGGAGATCGACATCGTCGTGCGTGATGAAGACCTGCGCGTTGACACCTATCGTGCGGGAGGCAAGGGCGGCCAGAACGTGAACAAGGTCGAAACCGCCGTGCGTCTCACGCACATTCCCAGCGGTGTCATTGTTGCCTGCCAGATCGAACGCAGCCAGCCGAAGAACCGTGCCAAGGCGATGGCAATGCTGAAGGCGAAGCTGTTTCAGATCGAGGAAGACAAGCGCCAGGCCGAGATTGACCGCCAGTATGGCGAGAAGAGTGACATCGGCTGGGGCAGTCAGATTCGCAGCTACGTCTTCCAGCCCTACCAGATGGTCAAAGACCACCGCACCGGCGAAAAGACCAGCAGCGTGCAGGCCGTCATGGACGGCGATCTGGACGCCTTCATGGAAGCCAAGCTGCGCGGACGGAAGGCCGGCGACAATGACAAGGATGATGATGTGTAGAAGAAGTTTGCGGTGGTTGGCAGTTGTTTGCTATCGTTGGCAATGGTTGAACAATCGCAAACCACTGCCAACAACCGCCAGCTATCGCAAACTTCCCCATGAAGCCTGTCTTCGAGAAAGTGCCCAAGCGTCAGTGGGAGTCCTTCCACTGCGAGGTGATTCACGGGCCGGACTATGGGACACGCTGGCATTTTCATCCCGAGTATCAGCTCACGCTGGCGATTGAGAGCCGGGGACATCGGGTCGTCGGCGACAACATCGGGCCGCTCACGGATGGCGACATCGTCCTGATCGGCTCCAACCTGCCGCATGTGTGGCACCAGGACACGAGCGCGAAGGCGCGCAAGGTGAACGCCATCATTGTGCGGTTTGACGACGCCTTTCTCGGGCGGGACTTCATGGCGCTGCCGGAGATGGAGCCGGTGAGGCGCCTGCTGCAGCGTGCCGCGCGCGGCCTGGAGGTGCGAGGCGCGACAAGGGCGGCCGTGACCGCGCACATGAAGCGCCTCGCGGAAAGCAGCGGTCTGGCGCGGGTCATCGAACTGCTAGCCATCCTGAACACGCTTGCGGAGTCGGACCAATTGAAGGCGCTCGCCAGCGCCAGTTTCGAACCCAAGCTTGAATCCGCCGACCAGGGCCGCATGGAGCGTGTGATCGACTTCATTCACACCCATCTGACCGAGGAAATCGACCGCGAGCGGCTGGCAAAGCTGGCGCACCTCAGTCTCGGGGCATTCAGCCGCTTCTTCCATTCCCGCACGGGCAAAACCGTGCCGCAGTATGTGAACGAGGTGCGCATCGGCCGTGCCTGCGGCATGCTGGCGGAGGACGTCTCAAACATCACGGACATCGCGATGGACTGCGGCTACCGCAACCTGGCCAACTTCAACCGCCGCTTCCGGGAAGTCATGGGAACCACGCCGAGTTCCTACCGTCAGAAGTTTCGCGGGATGGCTGGGAAGTGACCGCCCCGCGCCACTTGCACGCGGCTGCTTCCAATGAGATAGGCAGGGCATGAGTCAGATGCTTGAACCGGATCTTTCCGTGGTGGACCTCCGTTCCTATTTCGTGCGGAAGCGCAACGCGCTGCTGGTGCGCGGCCGGTTCAGCCCGCTCTATCTCGACTACTACCTGCACCTGATGCAGCACGGCATCCAGCATGCCGAGGCGCTCGACCAGATGCTCAAGGACGCGCTGGCCGCGCTGGCCCTGCATCTCTGCTCACGCCCGCAGGACGAGAACTGCGCGTGGACGATCCATGTCAAAGAACCGCAGCGGGCCAATGTGTTCGTCACCGGCAGCACGCGCCCAGGCCGGGTCACGGGCCGCGTCTTCACCGAGGACGTGCGGCAGGAGGGGGAGGCTCTTTTCATCTCCCAGACCACGCGTCCGCATCACCAGCCGCGTCAGAGCATGATCGAGTTCCATGGGGATGACCTGCTGAGGGCGGTGGAAACGTTTTACACCACCAGCGAGCAGCGCCTCACGCGCTTCTTCCGTCTGGACGATGAAGAGTTCATCCAGATCTCGGCCGAGCCTGATTGTGATGAAATCTGGCTTTCCGAACTGGCGCTGGAGAACGTGCTCGAACTCGACAAGACCGAGCATCTGACGCTGCTGGAGACGCGCGGCTACATGTTTGAATGCGGCTGCTCCGTGGAGCGGCTGATGCCGATCATCACA
>DAORHS010000404.1:0-4889 GCA_035438165.1 Prosthecobacter sp. | reverse complement strand
CAGCACGCTCGAGCATGGCGGCGTGAACTTTTTCGTTCTCAACGACGAACCCACCAAGTGCGCCGAAACCGTCAGCATCGCCTTCCTCGGCACTTCCATCGGCTGCGCGAAATGTCACAACCACCCGATGGAGAAGTGGACCAACGAGCAGTACTACGGCTTCGCCAATCTGTTCGCCCGCGTCCGCACCAAGAACGGCACGCAGGCCGATGAGCGCGTGCTGTTCTCCGACACGCAGGGCGATCTCGTCGCGCCGCTCACCGGCAAACCGCCGCCGCCGCGTCCGCTCGATGTCACCACGCCCATCTCGATGACCTCCACTGAGGACCGCCGCATCGTGCTCGCCAACTGGCTCACCGGTGCGGATAACAAACTGTTCCAGCGCGCGATCGTGAATCGCGTGTGGGCCAATTTCTTCGGTGCCGGCCTCGTCGAAGCTGTCGATGACCTCCGCGTCACCAACGCCGCCAGCAACGAAGAACTGTTCGCCACCGCCTGCGCGCATCTCGTGCAGCACAAATTCGATTTGAAGGCCCTCATGCGCACCATTTTGCAAAGCGAGACTTATCAGCGCAGCAGCATCACCCTGCCCGAAAACATCACCGACCTCCGCTACGGCTCGCACTACGTCCCGCGCCGTCTGAAGGCCGAAATCCTGCTCGATACCATCTCGCAGGTCACCGCCGCGCCCACGACGTTCAAGATCGACAAACGCAACGCCAACAAAGGCACCAGCGAAAGCTACCCCATGGGCTTCCGCGCCCTGCAACTGCCCGACAGCAACATCGCCAGCTATTTCTTGAAGAGCTTCGGTCGCGCCGACCGCGTCGCCACCTGCGAATGCGAGCGCACCAACGAGCCCAGCATGGCCCAGGCACTCCACATCGCGAATGGCGAGACCCTGAACCAGAAGCTCTCTCAAAAAGACAACCGCCTCGACGCTCTCCTCGCCAGCAAGCAGCCCGACGCGAAGATCATCGAAGAAGCCTATCTCGTGACGCTCACCCGCGAACCCACCGAGCGCGAACTCGCGAAAGCCACCCAACTTCTCGCCACCGCCCAACCCGAAGACCGCCGCACCACGCTCGAAGACATCTTCTGGAGCCTGATGGGATCAAAGGAGTTTTTGTTTAATCACTAACCACGAGCACGCAGCCCTCACCTCATCCTTCCCATGCGTCTCCTCACTCCTATTTTCTTCGCGCTGTTTGCAGTGGTCACCCACGCCCAAACCGTGGACTACACGAAGCAGATTGCCCCGCTTTGGGATACCTACTGCATCGACTGCCACAGCGCCGATGATGCGGATGGCGATTTCGTCTTGGACACCTTCGCGGCGCTGATGAAAGGCGGGAAAGAAGGTGCCGCCATCGTCGCGGGTAAAAGCAGCGAGAGCATGCTGGTGAAATTCCTCGAAGGCCGCTCCGGTCGCGGTGGGAAGAATGAATTCATGCCGCCGGGCAAGCGCGAGAAGCTTAAGCCAGAGGAGATTGCGCTGATCAAAGCGTGGATCGATGCAGGCGCGAAAGGTCCGCTCGTTGCGGACGCGAAACCGATGCCGAAGGAGGTCATCACACCGAAGATCATGCCCACGGTGCCGCCGAAGCGTTCGATCCAGGCCGTAGCCTTTTCGTCGAAGGTTCAGCTCATCGCGGTGGGACGTTATGGCGAGGTTGAACTGCTCAATCCAGTGACCCGGGCGGTGATTCGCAAGCTCACGGGCATCAAGGGCAAGGCCAACGCGGTCGCGTTTTCGCCGGATGGCGATGCCGTGTATGCCGCAGGCGGCGAAGCCGGCATCTTGGGCGAAGTGAAGCGCTGGAAGACGAGCGACGGCACCTTGCAGCAGTCGTTTGAAGGTCATCTCGATGCCGCGTATGCGCTCGCCGTTTCGCCCGATGGCAAACTCATCGCCACGGGAGCCTACGATCAAAAAATTCGTCTCTGGGACACTGCGACGGGCAAGGAAGTCGCGCTGCTCAAAGGCCACAACGGCGCGGTGAACGGCCTATCATTCCGACCCGATGGCAAGGTGCTCGCCAGCGCCAGCGCGGACCGCACGGTGAAGCTCTGGAGCATCCCGACCGGTCAACGACTCGACACGCTCTCGCAGCCGACGAAGGAGCAGACGAGCGTCGTCTTCAGCGCCGATGGCAAACAGCTCTTCGCCGCCGGGTCCGACAATCGTATCCGACTCTGGAATATCAGCACCGATGCCAAGGAAGGCACGAACAAGATAGTCACCAGCCGCTTTGCGCATGAAGGCGGCATTCTGCGGCTCGCGCTGTCTCTCGACGGCAAACTGCTCGCCTCCACCTCTACAGACAAGTCACTCAAGCTCTGGAGCACCGCCGATCTCACCGAAAAACTCCCGCTCGAAAAACAGCCCGACTGGTCCTCTGCGCTCGCCTTCACCGACAAAGCGCAGCTCGTCGCCGGTCGCATCGACGGCAGCCTCAGCGTCTATGAATCCACCACCGGCAAGACCGTGATGCCCCCCGCGCCTGTCAAACCCGCGATGGTCGCCAAAGCGATCAAGCCCGAACTCACGCGCCTCACTCCACGCGCCGCGCACATCGGTGGCGAGATGCTGGTGACGTTGGCGGGCAAGAATTTCACCGAAGACACGACCGCGATGGTCTCACATCCTGGAATCAAAGCGCAGCTCGTCAAAAGCTCGATCAAAGCGACGAGCGCGCGGTTGAAGATCACCGCCAGCGCCGACGTGCCGCGCGGTGCTTATGATTTGTGGCTCAAAAGCCCCGGCGGTGAATCGACGAAGCTGAAAGTGTATGCCGATGAAATCGCGCCCACCGTCACGAAGGCGGCGGATTTCAAAGAAGCACCGGTCGCCCTCGCGAAACTGCCCGCGAGCGTTTGGGGCACGCTCACGGAGATCGGCCAGCATGACGCGTATCGTTTCACCGCGAAGGCGGGCGAGGAACTCGTGCTTGATCTGGGCATCGCACAGGTCGGCAGCACGGCGAAATCGCCCGCGCTGGAGATCATGGACACGAACCGCACCGTCCTCGCCGTGAACCGCGGCCTCGACAGCGGCAGCGATCCCTTCCTCGCCTGGAAAGCGCCCGCCGATGGCGACTACATCGTGCTCGTGAGCAACACCACGATGGATGGCAGCGCCGATCATGCGTATCGCCTCACCATCGGCGCACTGCCGTATGTCACCGCGTGGTCGCCGCTCGCCGCGCAGATTGGTCAGGACACGAAAGTCACGCTGATCGGCCATCATCTCGGCGACAAAGCCAGTGTGATGATGAAGGCCGACAAAGAAGGCCTGATGAACGTGCCTCTCGATGCGAAGACGCTGCGCTTTCGCTCCATGCCGGTGCTGCGTGTGAGTGGCATGGCACAGGCGAATGAAATCGAAGGCAACGATGACATCGCGAAAGCGCAGGTGGTGGCTGCGCCTGTGACTGTGAACGCGACGCTTACAAGGAGCGGGGCCATCCTGGCCCCGGATGGGGGCAAGATGCCCCCACTCCTTGGGGACACCGACCACTTCGCTTTCACCGCCAAAAAAGGTCAGACATGGATCATCGAAACGCTCGCTGCCCAAGCCGGTTCCCCCGCCGACACAAAGCTCGACGTCCTCGACGCGAAAGGCCAGCCGGTGCCGCGTGTGATGCTCCAGGCCGTGCGCGACAGCTACAACAACTTCCGCAGCGTCGATGCCAACAACCCGGACATCCGCCTGCAAAACTGGGAGGAGATGGAGCTTAACGAGTTCGTCTATTTCAACGGCGACGTGATGAAGATCTTCCGCCAGCCACGCGGACCCGACGGCGGCACCTTCTTCTACATCAATGGCGGCAAACGCCGCGCCTACTTCGACACCAGCGCCACCTCCCACTCGCTCGATGAACCCTGCTACGTCGTCGAGCCACGGCCCATCGGCAGCCAGATCGTGCCGAACGGCCTGCCCGTCTTCACTTTGAATTACGCCAACGACGACAGCGGCGACCGCAAGCTCGGCAGCGACTCGCGCCTCACCTTCACCGCGCCTGCCGATGGCCGCTACATCGTCAAAGTCACCGACACACGCGGCTGGAGCGGCGAGCGCTTCGTCTATGCCCTCACTATTCGCGAACCTAAACCCGACTTCAGCGTCAAACTCGCCGGCGCGAACCCCACCGTCATGCCCGGAGCCTCCATCGGCTTCTCCTTCCGCGCCGATCGCGTCGATGATTTCGATGATCCCATCCAGATCGACATCACCGGCCTGCCACCAGGTTATTTCGCCTCCTCGCCGCTCATTATCGAAGCCGGACACGATTTGATCAGCGGCTCACTCCGCGCCGCACCCGATGCCAAAGCGGATGCCGATTGGAGCAAGCTCAAGATCACCGCGAAGGGCAAAGGCATCACGCACGACGCCGGAATCTTCGGCAAAGTCACGCTCGGTGCCGCGCCGAAGTTCATCATCGTCATGGAGCCCGACAACAGTGGCAAAGCCGTCATGCGTGAGATCAAAGACGAGACCCGGCCGCTCGAAATCACCCTCGTCCCCGGCCAGACCGTGAAGGCATGGATTCGAGCCGTGCGTCAGGGCAACGACGGCCTCATCAACCTCGACGTGCATGGCCTCCCGCACGGCGTCATCGTCGATGACATCGGCCTCAACGGCGTGCAGATCCGCGAGAAGGAAAACGAACGCCCCATCTTCTTCCGCGCCGCCAACTGGGTTCAGGATCAAGACAAGCTCATCCACGCCGCCCTCAGTTCCGCCCGCAGCGAGCACGACAGCGCCACCTTGCAGACGAGCTTCCCGATGCTGATGAAGATCCGGAAAGCGGCGGGTGTGGCGGTTAAGTAGAGTGGTCCGCACAGTCCTCTGTGCGGGTTTGGAGACTGGTGAACGCTCGTTCCGC
>DAORHS010000403.1:0-4912 GCA_035438165.1 Prosthecobacter sp. | reverse complement strand
AGGCTATTTCTACATTGCCATGGAACTCGTCGGCGGCGGCAGCCTGGAGCAGCGCATCCGGCGTGAGGGGCACCTCAAGGAGGCCGAGGCCCTGCGCATTGGCCGTGAGGTGGCCGAAGGGCTGCGCGCCGCCCAGCAACTCACGCTGATTCATCGCGACGTGAAACCGGCAAACATCCTCTTCACCGAAACCGGCACCGCCAAGGTGGTGGACTTCGGGCTCGCTCTGTTTGTGGACCGCGGCGGAGATCAGTCCGGCGAGATCTGGGCCACGCCCTACTACGTCGCCCCCGAGAAGGTCATCGAAAACAAGGAGGACTACCGCAGCGACATCTTCAGTCTCGGCGCCACGCTTTATCATGCCATGACCGGCAATCCGCCGCACAAGGCAGACACGAACGCCATCGAGGATCTGCGCCGGGTCAAAAGCAGACGTGTGGCCCTGGGGGACTCCGGCCTGCGTTTCTCCCCCCGCACCGAGCATGTCATCAATGGCATGCTCAGTTTCCGGCCCGAGGAACGATTTGCCAACTACGACGAGGTCGTGGACGAAATGCGTCTCGCCGAAGGCCTGCTGGATCGCGGCGGCATCCGTCGCAGGCTGTTTTCACGGCGCGCCAAGCTGATCAGTTCCATCGCCGCCGCCATCATGCTCGCCTACGGCATGGGCTGGGTGCTGCGCGAAGGCGGTGAACGCCGCCAGGGGCGAGCCATCCAGCTTTCCACCGCCAATGAGCGTGATCTGGACGGCAGCGGTGTGACCCTGAAGGCGGAGAAGGCCGGTGAAAAGACGGTCTCCGAACGCTTCACCGACGCACGCCGTGAAATGCTGGAGGAGCAAAAATTTGCCACCGCCGAGGGCACCTTCGCCGATCTCGTCAAAAGTGCCCCCCAGCCCACCCAAAACTGGGCGCTCTTCAACGCCGCGCTGTGCAACATCATGCTCGGCAACAAATTTCCGGACCGGAAACTGAAGGCCCAGGAACAGCTCGCAAAGCTTTCCACCGCCCCCGACGTGAACGGCCTGGCTCCGTTCTTTGACAAGATCAAAGACCGCATGTCGCGGAACTTCGCCCTCGGCGTCCCGCTCGAATCGCTCGGTTACCGGACCGACAATGAGGAAATCCTCGGCTACCTCCTGCATGGGCTCGCCGAATGGCATTTCGGCACCTTCCAACTCGGAACCAAGGAGCTGGAATATTTCCAGCAGCACCTCCCTGACGTCAAAGATCCCGACACGGCCTCCGCGACCGCGGCCTCGCTGAAGTGGCTCGATCTTTACGGCACCCTCGTGAACTACTACCAGCCCGATTTTGCGCTCGCGCACACCGCCTTGAAACCCCGCGGTTCGGGCACGATCGACGAGTTGCGTTCCGCACTGGAGGAAATCGAGCAGACCCGCAAAAAACTCAAAACCAACGGCGCATTCCGCAGCGAGATCGACGAATGGAAGGCAGGCCTCAAACGCGAGATCGCCCGCATGACCGTCGAAGAGCAGCAGCGGCAGATGCAGGAGGACAAAAAGCGCCGCAAGGCTGATCTCGAACTCCTCGCTGACGTCAATGCGCTGGCCCCCTCCCTCGTGCAAGGATATGACTACACGCGTGTCATCGACATGCTCGGCGGCACGCATCTGGAAACGGCTGATGTGCGCAACGCGCTCGACGGACGGCTATATCTCTACACGCAGGCGCGGGATTTCGTCCGCCAGCTGGCGACGGATCTCAGCCGCGGCGCCTGGAGCGGCACCATCTCCCGCCGGGAAGGCGGCCAGATGAACGGCCGCATCAACTGCACTCCAGACGGCGCCACCGTGAATGTCATCATGGAGCGCGGCACGCTTTCCATCCCCTTCGACAGCCTCACGCCCGAATGCCTCGTCGAAATCGCCCAGGCATTTTCAGCCGAAGTCACAGACTCCACCGACTACTATCGGCGGCAGGAAATCATCGCCTCATTCGCCCGCCTGAACGGCCTCACCCAGCTCTCCGCCACCATCGCCGCCCAGCTCATGGAAGAAAACAGCTCCTTCCGCATGCGCTGGATGAAAGTCATGGCGGCAGGCATTTAAAAAACGTTCGCGGCTCCCTGTTCGCCGCTCGCGGTTGGATTAACCGCGAAACAACCAACTGAGAACCGCGAACAGCGAACTGAGAACGAATGTTACTTGATCTCCTGCGCCCAGAAGATGTGCCAGTCGTCCAGGTTGTTCAGATCCACCGCGCCCGGATTCACACTGCCGTCATCAGCGATGCCGTCGGCGTCCAGAATGGTCTTGCGGGTCGCGTCATCATGGATGTAGCCCTGGATGGCGACGTTGTGCTTGTAGATGTCGCCTTTCGTCAGCCTCACACCCGGCTGGGCTTTGATCCAGCTTTCAAGCTGCGGGTAGCTCGGCTTCGTGGCGATGAAGGCCTTGAAGGTCTCAATGTTGATGCCCAGCGCGTCGAGCGTCATCTGGTCATAGCCGCAGCCGATGCCGGGATAGTCGGCGTGCAGTTTGCCGGCGGCGGCCAGCGAGGCTTTCTGCCACAGGCGGGGAAGATGAAGGACGCCGAGGGGGCCGGCGATGCCGGAACTGATGAGGGGAACAATCTGGCTCATGATTTTGGGTTGGGTTGGAGTTTCGTGAATGACATTTGCCGAGGCAAGCGCACGCCGACTTTGACGGGCGCGCCTGACAGCAGCAAGAAGAAACGCTACTGCACTGTTTTCCTCGCCCCCCTTTCATGAAAAAAACCTGTCACCTCGCCCTCGCGGCGCTGCTGGCCCTGCCATGCACCGCTGCGGATAGAAAAGCCGCTCCCAAGTCCGCGCTCGAGTTTCACAAATGGTCCGGCAATCTCAACGTGCCCGATCCCGTCGCCGTCACCGTCGATCCGCAGGGCCGCGTTTACGTCTCCGCCACCACACGGCGTAAAGTGGCCGATCTCGACATCCGCGAGCACACGATGTGGATTCCCGACGATGTCTCGCTCACCAGCGTGGACGAAAAAGAAGCCTTCCTGAAACGCGAACTCGCTCCCGGCAAGCTGCGTCTGCCACGCGGCGGTCTCAAAGACCACAACAAGGACGGCTCCATCGACTGGAAGGACCTCACCGTTCACAGCGAGCGCATCTACCAACTCCGCGACACCGACAACGACGGCACGGCTGATAAAATGACCGTCTTCGCCGAAGGCTTCAACAGCGTCGTTACCGGCATCGCCGCAGGCATTTTGTATCACGACGGCTGGGTCTATGTCACCGTCGCACCTGATCTCGTGCGTCTGCGCGACACGAACGATGATGGCGTCGCCGACGAACGCGAAGTCGTCGCGCATGGCTTCGGCATGCACATCGCGTATGCCGGGCATGACATGCACGGCCCGCGCATCGGGCCCGATGGTCGCATCTACTGGAGCATTGGCGACAAAGGCGTGAACGTGACCAGCAAAGAGGACGTGAAGTGGTTCTACCCGCACGAAGGCTGCGTCCTGCGCTGCGAGCCGGATGGCAGCGGTTTTGAAGTCTTCGCGCATGGCCTGCGCAACGTTCAGGAGATCGCCTTCGACGACTTCGGCAACATGTTCGGCGTGGACAACGACGCCGACCTCCCCGGCGAGAAAGAGCGCTTCGTGTACATCACCGAGCGCAGCGACTCCGGCTGGCGCTGCGGTCATCAGTATCAAAAAAGTGAGAGCCGCTGGATACGCGAAGGCTTGTGGAAGCCCGCGCATGCCACGCAGCCCAAGTTCATCACGCCGCCGCTGCAAAACTACTCCAACGGCCCCGCCGGCTTCATCCACGAGCCTGGCACCGCGCTCGGTGCCTCGCTGCGCGGCCACTTCATCCTCAATCAGTTCCCCTCCGGCCAGATGACCGCGTTCCAGATCGCGCCGAGCGGAGCCAGCTTTGTCATGAAAAACGAGCGCGTCATCCACAGCGGCATCATGGGCATCGGACTCGCCTTCACACCGCAGGGATCGCTCATCATGGCCGACTGGAGCGGCGGCTATCCGCTCGATGAAATCGGCCACATCTGGACCGCCGACGATCCCGCCGGCCAAGACAGCACCGAGCGCCTCGAAACCGCCAAACTGCTCACCGCAGACCTCAATGAGTCACATCTCTCGCATCGTGACCAACGCGTCCGTTTGCGCGCACAGTTCCAACTCGTCAAAAACGCGAATTTCACCGCCATCGCAGCCATCGCCGCTGACAAAAAAGCAAAGCAACTCGCCCGCATCCATGCCATCTGGGGCCTCGGCCAAGGTCTGCGTGCCAAAAAAGTCGAAGCCAGCACACTCACCGCGCTCCTCACCGACTCCGATCCCGAAATCCTCACCCAAGTCGCCAAAATGCTCGGTGACGCGCCCACCGGCGGCAAACCGCTCCTCTCACTTCTCACCTCCAACATCTCACGCGTCCGGTTCCACGCCGCCATCGCCCTCGGCAAACTCAAAGAGCCTTCCGCGACGCCCAAACTTCTCCAACTCGCCGCCAAAGAGCAAAACGATCCCTTCATGCGCCACGCCATCGTCACCGGCCTCGCCGGTTGCGCGGATGAAGCCGCGCTCGTGAAGGACAAGGGTCTTTGCAGCCTCCTCGCGCTCGCAAGGCAGCGTTCGCCGAAAGTCGCCGACTTCCTCTCCAAATTCCCCGATGAAGCCGAACGCGCCATTCACGACGACACCGGCATCCCCGAGGCGCTTCCGTCGCTCATCAACCGCAACACCCGTCGCGGTTTGAACGTCTGCCTCCGCCTCGGCACCGCCGAAGCCGCGCAACGTGTCGTTCAAGCCGCTCTCAACTCCTCCGAGCTGCAATCCGAGGCGCTCGACGTGCTTCTCGTCTGGAATTCGCCGCCGCGACTCGACCGCATCGACGGCCATGCTCATGCCAACGCCACACGCGATCCCAAAACACTCGT
>DAORHS010000402.1:0-4922 GCA_035438165.1 Prosthecobacter sp. | reverse complement strand
CCGCATTGTGGCGAAGACCGGCAAAGGCGCGCCCCAGCGCGTGATGAAGCCGCTGTGGGACTTCCAGCAGCATGGCGAGACCGGCCATTGGGCCTCCAATCTCTTCCCGAACATCAATCAGCACATCGACGACCTGTGCTTCTTCCACGGCATGCACACGGAAGGCGTCGCCCATGGTCCCGCCACGCTGTTCCTGCACACCGGCACCACCAGTTTCATCCGTCCGAGCATGGGTTCGTGGGTGATGTATGGACTTGGTGCCGAAAACGAGAACCTGCCCGGCTTCGTCACCATCAGCCCGTCTCTTGGCAACGGCGGCCCGCGCAACTACGGCAACGGCTTCCTTCCCGCCATTTTCCAAGGCACGCCCGTGGGCCGCAGCGGCCTGCCCGCGAAGGAATCCACCATCAAGAACATCACGAACACGATCTGGACTCCCGAACAGCAGCGCAAGCAGTTCAGCCTGCTCAGTGCACTCAATGCCGAGCAGGCCGCCAAAGTCATGCCTGGCGACACCGAGATCGACGCGGTCATTCGCAGCTACGAACTCGCCGCCCGCATGCAGACGAACGCGCCCGGCGTCATGGACCTCAGTGGCGAGTCCGAGGCCACGTTGAAGCTCTACGGCATCAACGAGGAGCCCACCGACAACTACGGCCGCCAGTGCCTCATGGCCCGCCGCCTCGCTGAGCAGGGCGTGCGCTACATCCAGGTCAATTACGGCGACAACTCCAACAACCCTGCCTGGGACCAGCACTCCAACCTCCCCAAGCACGGCGACCACGCCGCCGCCGTCGATAAACCCATCGCCGGCCTCCTCGCAGACCTCAAACAGCGCGGTCTCCTCGAAGACACCATCGTCTGGTGGGGCGGCGAATTTGGTCGCACCCCCTACGCGCAGAACAACGGCACCGGTCGCGACCACAACCCGCTCGGTTTCACCGTCTGGGTGGCTGGTGGCGGCTTCAAAGCCGGCCACTCCCACGGCGTCACCGATGACATCGGCCACATGGCCGTCGAGGACAAAGTCCACATGCACGACCTGCATGCCACCATCCTCCACCAGCTCGGCCTCGATCACGAAAAACTCACCTTCCGCCACGCCGGCCGCGACTTCCGCCTCACCGACGTGCACGGGCACGTGGTGAAGGAAGTGATCGCCTAAAGTGGTCCGCACAGTCCTCTGTGCGGTGCCCCGCAAACATCACGACTCCGCTCTTCCCTCTGTGGGCAAACGCCACAGGCGTTGATTTCATCCAGGGAGCTGCAAAAAAAACGGGCGTGTACGACGCGGAGCTTGGAAGCCTGCGGAGCGCCGCACAGAGGACTGTGCGGACCACATTGCTGCCGCCTACTTCTTCACCAGCGACTCGAGATAATCGAGCAGGCTGGCAAACTCCTTCACGGTGAAGTTCATCATCAAACCGGGAGGCATCATGCTCATGGGGAGCTTTTGGCGCTCTTTGATGTCGGCGGTTTTGAAGGTGAACTCTTGGGCGGCGATGTTGCGGAGTTTGACCTCATTTGCTCCTTCCAGCGTGATGAAGCCCATCTGCTGGGTGCCGTCCTTCATCGTGATCATCTCACTGGCGAAGCCTTGGGCTATGGTCTTGTTCGGATCGAGGATGTTTTGGGCCAGGTCGTGGCGCTTGTAAGTTTGGGCGATGTTGCCGAGGTAAGGGCCTTTTTGGGCTTCGGTCTCCTTCACGGTGTGGCAGGCCACGCAGGTGGCTTTGGTGAAGATTTGCTCGCCGAACGCCACGTTGCCTTTTTCCTTCAAAACGGCCGCGAGGGCCTCTTCGGGCTTCAAGGTCATGAGCTTGGGTGTTTTATCTTCGATCTTGGTGATGCGCATGGCCTTCGCTGCGCGTTCGGCGGCACCTTTGACCTCGGCATCGGGATCATCGAGCGCGGCGAGCACTTTGGCGGCGCTGGGCATGTGCTTGGAGGCGCTGATGGCGTCGATGATGAGCTTGCGGTGCTTCGGATCGGTCCAGCCTTTGTCGAGCGCCTTCTGCGTGAGCTGGATGGACTCCGGGCTGCCCGTCTTGCGATTCGCGAGGTTCAGCAACGCGGCATTGGCATACATCGACACCGGCCACTCGCCCTTCTCGGCGATCTGCTCGACGAGCTGATGGTGATTTTCGAGCTTCGGCGCGTTCAGGAAGGCGTTGAAGGCGGCTTCGTAGTCTTTGCTGGAGTCGGGGAGCTTCCTGAGCGGCTCAAGGGCGGCTAAAGTGGCGGAGACGCCTTCCGCGCTGTCGGTTTTGGAAAGCGCGATGATCGCGCCAGAAAGTAGCCCAGTCGCGCCGCGACTGGAACCCTCAGAATCCAGTTGCGGCGCAACTGGACTACTTTGCAAAGCCTTCACGAGCATCGGAATCGCGTCCACTGGCACCTCCTCGGCCACAGCGAGCTGCGCCACGGCATCAGGAATCGCCTTCGGGTCCGTCTTGGCCAGCGCGAGAATGCGCTGAAGCGCCTCATCGAACTGGATGCGGTTGCGGTTCAGTTCCTTCACCAAGAAAGCGGCTTCCTCCGGCGTGGCCTTCGCCAGCGCGTCCTTCAGTGCCACGGCGATCTTCGGCGTCTCGCTCCAGGCCTCCGGCTGGTAATACGGCCCCCGCGTGTCCGGCCGCGTGCCCCACGAATCGCCCTTCCACTCGCCTTCCTTAAAATGCAGTCGGCACAGCGCGGCGAGGATGCCCTGGCGCAACGCGGGATCGGTGGCTTTGGCGAGGCGCTCGATGAGGCCGGTGACGACTTCGGAGGCCTTCATTTCTCGAAGAATTCTCAGGCAATTGCTCTGTATGAGGAAAATCATCGCAAGGTTCCCCTGATCACTGCTCGATTTTCGCATCGCCTCTACCTGATCGAATACCGCTAACACATCGGCAGAAGTGGCGTGTTCTACAGCCCCTCTGATCGCCATCTTGGACAAAACAGGATCGTCTGTGGATGTGAAATGCGTGATCCAACTCCGGTCGATTTTCCTTACTCCCAATACTTTGACAATTTCAGCAGCTGACTTTCTCAGAGCCATGTCGCTTGAATAAGACCTCCCCATACCCGCGCCAGTGTATTGGATGCCATCCTGGACGGTGGGGGACTTGACCCAATATGCTCGCGCGGCTGCGACGAGAGTTTCAACGTCCTTCTCTGGTGGATTGACTTCCATTGTGAGAGTCTTGTCCTTGCCTTTGTGCTGGGCGAACCCATGAACAGCAGCAGTCCTGGCTGAGTTGGTTGAGGATTGATTGCCCGTGAGCACGAGTAGTTTGTGCATTGCCTGAGACCACGGCCTCCTCACCAACTCCCTCTGCGCCTCCATCCTCCGGCGATTGCTCGCGGACTCCAGCACCTTCACCAACTCCTCATCCTTTGCCTTCGCAAAATCTGGCAACGGCTCGGCTTTGAAGCCCTTCGGCTTCACTTGCACGATGTAACCGACATCCGGCCCGGCCCAGCCGAAGGTGGCACCTTTCCAACTGGCGCAATAGACGCGGCTCAGGCCATCGACATCGGCGTCGGTGGGGCGGGTCATTTTGATGAAGGGCTCGGGCTTGCGGGTTTCTTCGAAGGTGGCGCCTTTGGGCTTCACCTGATGATGCCAGAGGGCACCGGTGCCCCAGTCGCAGGTGAAGGGGGCGTTGTTCCAAGCGCCGAAGCCGGGTTCGTCGATGTAAACGGCACCGGTGCCGCTGCCGCCGCCGTAGTCGGCGAGGGGCTGGATGCACTCATCGTTGAAGTTTTTGTAGAGGCGCGGGTAGCCGTGGTCGTCGAGGCCGGTGAAGTGGTGAAAGCGCACGTTCCAGCCGCCGCCGTCGTTCGTGTTGTCGCGGGCGAACATGTCCATCAGCGGGCTAATGGCGACTTCGAGGATGTTGCGCGTGCCCGTGGAGTAGATTTCGAGGCCGGTGCCGTCGGGACGCACGCGGATGACGCCGCCGCCGCGATGCTGGAGCGTTTTGCCATCGGTGCCAGTGGCCTTCAGGAAGCCGAAGTCGCCACCCGCGATGTAAAGCCAGCCGTCGATGCCGAGGCTGAGGCCGTTCGTGGTGTGATCCGCTGGACGATCTTTGAAGCCGTATGCGATGCCATTGACGAGGATGTTTTGCTTTTCGGCGACGCCGTCGTGATCGGCATCGATGAACTCGCTGAGGTGCGGCGGATGCACGAGGTAGAGCCGATCATGGTCCCAAACGAGGCCGCGCGGGCTGTCCACCTCGCAAATGACCTTCGTTTCATCGGCACGACCATCGCCATCGAGATCGCGAAGGCGGATGATGCGTCCACGGTTCGGTTTGCGCTCCACGGAGCCGTTTCCGTCGGAGGAGACGTAAAGCGTGCCATCCGGCTCGGCGGCCAGGAAAACGGGGTAATTCGCCGCGGCGCTGTTGGCGAAAAGCGTGGCCTCGAAGCCTTCGGCGACCTTCACATCCTTCAAAATGGCCGCTTCCTCCTCCTGCGTGAGTTTGACGATGCGCGGGGGCACGTTTCCAGCGTTCGAGTAGTCGGTTTTGTCGGACGGGTCCGACAGGTCCGACCTGTCCGACGCTTTGAGCGCCACGATGCCGGGACCTTTGAGCCGCACCTCGCGGATGCTGGCCCAACCGCCGCTCTTTTTGCCAAGCGCATGCACCTTCACAAAACGGATGCCGTCCGCCTTGGCGAAGTCATTTGAGTAAGGCGCGTTCTTCTCGTTCGCGCTGCCGTCTGCGAGCGTGGTCCATGTCTTGCCATCGGCGCTGCCTTCGATTTTGAATTGATACACGCCGTTGTTTTCCCACGAGGTCTCGATGCCGGTGAGCGTCTGCGGCTTTTCCAGATCAAGCTGCAACCACTGCGGATAATCCGGGCCGCTAGCGCACCAGCGGGTGTTTTCGTCATTGTCCACCGCCCGCCAGGCGAAGTTGTTCTTT
>DAORHS010000401.1:0-4924 GCA_035438165.1 Prosthecobacter sp. | reverse complement strand
GGATGTCTTCACCATTCATGGCAAATGCGATCAAGGACTCATCTTCGAGCGCCTTCCGAAGAGGAGCCCCCCGTGAGATGGTGGATTTCTTCACATCACCCGACAGGTGAATGTCCGCCCCATAATAACCGACATACACCGCATCCGGCTTGATGCCGCAATGCTTCAGCACATCACTCAAGCGCACGCCGGTCCACTTGGGGCATCCCACCGCGCCGGTGGTCCACTGGGTGCCATGAGTGGGCGGGTTAAACTCACTCCGGCCATTGCCGGCGCACTCCAGCACCATCTGCAGGCTATGATGCTCGAATTTTTCCTTCAGCTCCTTGAGCGTGAAAGTCGTCGGCTTCTCACAGCTCTCTCCGGCGATCTCCAGCGTCCATTGATCCGGCGCCAGCGCTTCGGCAGCAGGGGCGATTCCGTTATTGCGGATGAAAAGATGTTTCGCAGGCGTGACCGCATCATCGAGCAAATGAGCCGGAGCTTCAGCGAGAACAGGTCGGTCGTTGAGAAAGGTCAGTCCCTCCTTTCCCGGGATTTGAAACGGCTCCGTGGTCTGCGCAAGCGCGGCAGGAATGAGCCCTGCGGGCATCTTGTCGGCAAAAACGATCTCCGCACCAATCGCCGCCGTCATTGAAGCCAGACTGAAACGCTCCATAAACCCCCGGCGGCTGAACGAATGGCCCGGACGAGACTCGTTTAGCTGCTCCGTCGGCTGCGATTCGCTCGAAGGCTGTCTGTTCGGGGATGGCGGCTGATCTTGAAGCAAAAGGGTTGGATTCATGGAGAGATAGAAAACGCAAGATCCTGGCCCGATCTAGTCGAAGAACAGCATTTGAACCCAGGAATCCATCAGCCCACCCTTCATGTCGAGAGCCGGCACCAACCTACGGGGGGGCTCTTCCGCTCGCTCTGCAAACGAACCTCTCTCCAGCCACACAGGCCGACATTACCTGAACCGGCGGCCACGGTAGTAGTCGGAATTGTAGTTCGGTGGGTCCGAGTTGTAATTGGGAGGGTCGGAATTGTAGTTCGGCGGGTCTGAATTGTAATTGGGAGGATCCGAGTTGTAGTTCGGCGGGTCTGAATTGTAATTGGGGGGATCCGAATTGTAGTTCGGTGGGTCCGAGTTGTAATTTCGCCCTGAATATCCTCGTGAACCACCGTGCCGGGGACCCTGGCCATACCCAGGGCCGTAACCACCATAGTAAGGGTCCACGCAGCCAGCGAGCCCCAGAACCAGCAACAAGGCAGCAGCCATGTGAGTCTTAAATCGAAATGTCTTCATGACGAGATGGAATGACTTTTGTTAATGAGTGGGTGATCCGGGTTGTGTTCCATTTTCTTCAGAATCGCAGTTCAACTCCAGTACAGTCGCCGAAAACGTGCGGTCAACCGGAGAGATCGCCACCGATCTCTACCGCCAGCCACCAAAGGCATAGGGACTGAAGCTCGAAGGTCGGCCACAGCCGTAGTTGGGCTGACCGTAACCATAGCCCCGGTTGTAGCCCGAGTTGCAGTTCTGCTGCCCATAGCCCCACTGCTGCCGGCTGTTCTGGATCGCTCCACCGGCCAGCGCTCCGAGCAGACCGCCAATGGCCGCACCTTCGAGACCGCGCCGGCTTTGATTGCCGATGATTCCGCCTGCCGCCGCTCCAAGTAAAGCGCCGGTCACAGCACCTTGGGCTGGCGGGCGCCCATAGCCTCCTCTATATCCGCCGTCATAGCCGTAGCCATACGGGTCAACGCAGGATGTCAGGCTGAAGGTCAGCAGCAGAGTTCCAAAAGCCGAAGCGCGAACGAGGGATGTCTTCATGGGATGATGGTGGTGAATCTTGTCCGTCAGTCTGACGATACGAACAGCCGACTATTCGAATATTTTTCCAGCTCGGCGGCCCCAAGCATCCCCAAGGTTGCAAAACCGGCCCATCTGGGCAGGGATGCATCACCATGAAGATCTTCCCCGCCCTTCTGTTTTCCACCCTCGCCACGCTCACTCCACTCACGGCCGCCGACTCCTATGACATCGTCGTCTATGGTGGCAGCTCCGCTGGCGTCACGGCAGCCGTCCAGTCCTTCCGCATGGGCAAAACGGCTGTGATCATCGAGCCCACGAAGTTCCTCGGCGGGCTGACCACCGGCGGCCTCGGCGCGACCGACATTGGCAACAAAAAGGCCATCGGCGGCATGTCGCGCGAATTTTACCACCGCATCTGGAAGCATTATTCCGATCCCGCCTCGTGGACGCTGCAAACGCGCGAGGACTACTACAAGAACAGGCCGCACGGCAACAGCACCACCGAGGAGACCATGTGGACCTTCGAGCCGCATGTCGCCACGCAGATCTATGCCGACATGATCAAGGAAGCCAAGGTGCCCGTCGTCTTCGGTGAGCGGCTCGATTTGAAGAAGGGCGTCATCAAAGACGGCACCCGCATCACGAAGATCGTCATGGAAAGCGGCCGCGAATTTGAGGGCAAGGTTTTCATCGACGCCACTTATGAAGGCGACCTCATGGCGAAGGCAGGCGTGAGCTACCATGTGGGTCGCGAGCCGAACGCGCAATACGGCGAAACCATCAACGGCCTGCAGACCGCCGGCGCGAGACACCATCAGTTCGTGAAGAACGTCGATCCCTATGTGAAGCCCGGCGATCCTTCGAGCGGACTTGTGTGGGGTGTCACGCCGATGCCCGAGGGCGAGGACGGCAGCGGCGACAAGCGCATCCAGGCCTACAATTTCCGCATGTGCAACACGAACGACGACGCTATCCGCGTCCCCTTCGCCAAACCGGCGAATTACGACGAAACGCAGTTCGAACTGTTGCTACGCAACTTCGAGGCGGGTGATGAGCGCAAGCCTTGGGCGCCCACGCCGATGCCCAACCACAAGACCGACACGAACAACAACTTCGCCTTCAGCACGGACATGATCGGCATGAACTACGACTACCCCGACGGCGATTACGCCACCCGTGCGAAGATCTGGCAGGCGCACGAGGACTACCAGAAGGGCCTCATGTGGACCCTGGCCAATCATCCCCGCGTGCCGACAGCGATTCGCGAGTACTACTCGGGATGGGGCCTCGCAAAGGATGAGTTCGCCGACAACGGCCACTGGCCGCGCCAGATGTATGTCCGCGAAGCACGGCGCATGGTCGGCGGCTATGTGATGAGCGAGAAGAACTGCAAGCGCCGCGAGATCGTCGAGGACAGCGTCGGCATGGGCGCCTACAACATGGACAGCCACCACACGCAGCGCTACGTCACCAAGGACGGCTTCGCCCGCAATGAGGGCGACATCCAAATCGGCACGCGCCCCTACCCCATCAGCTATCGCAGCATCACGCCGAAGGCTGAAGAATGCACCAACTTGCTCGTCCCCGTCTGCCTCAGCGCCAGCCACATCGCCTACGGCAGCATCCGCATGGAGCCCGTCTTCATGGTCATGGGCCAGAGCGCCGCCACCGCCGCCGTCCTCGCCATCGACTCGAACAAAGACGTCCAGCAGATCGACTACGCCAAGCTCAAAGAAAAGCTCCTCGCCGACGACCAGATGCTCGACTTCGAATCTCCGCCCATGCCCGAGCATGTTTCCATCTCCAAGGAAAAACTCGGCGGCATCGTCGTCGATGACATGGAGGCCGACCTGACCGGCTTCAACTCCATCGGCCACACCACGCCCGGCTTCGTCGGCGAAGGCTACCGCCACGACAGCGACACCGCCAAAGGCGAGCAAAAAGCCCGCTTCACGCCCGATCTCCCCGCTGCCGGCCAGTATCGCGTCGCCATCACCTACACCGCCCTCGCGAACCGTGCCGATTCCGTCCCCGTCATCATCCATCACGCCGATGGCGAGGAGAAGATCATCGTGAACCAGAAGAAAAAAGCCTCCGAGAAGGATGTGCTCCTGCCCCTCGGCACTTTCCGCTTCGAAAAAGGCAAAACCGGCTGGCTCGAAATCCGCAACGAAGGCACCACCGGCCACGTCATCATCGACGCCGCGCAGTGGCTGCCGGCTAAGTGAGACTGATTTTTCATGAGGACTGAGGCTTCATCCGCTGGAGCAATCGAAAGGAGCGCGGGCCTCCGAGCCCGCAGCACTCCGCTGACAGCCAACGCGCCGTTTCCGCCTTGTGCTTTCTCGCCACCGAGGATCATCCTGCTTACGGCAATCGCATATCCAGTTTGGTCATGTCATCCGCTGACGACCTGCTGCGGTCTCGGAGGTTCGCGCTCCGATCGAAACGCACGCCGGGAGGGCGGGTGGCGCGAACAGGCGAAGCGATTGGGACGTGGCTGAGGGGAGATTGCCTGTCGCTGGTCAATTGATTGCGCCCTAACGTTACCTCCACAGTCAGTTTGTCGGCCTTGGCTGCTTTTGTGCCAACCTCTCCCTTGCCAAGCTAATCGGAATGTTTTCCTCCCGCATCATCCAATAGGCATCATCCCAAACAAACCGCGTGATGGAAATGAGTTCAGTCGGTAGTTCTCTCTCCTTGAACTCCTTACACTTCGCCACGAACTCGTCCAATGGCAGGTTCTTTTCTTCGTCGGACATCGGCTCCTTCGGCTTCCGCCATAGCAGAGCCCAAGATGCAGGCGTTACGTCCCGATCCGGCTCATCGTAGTCCCAGCACTCGAAGTAGAATTCATCTTGCCATGGACAGGTCTCTCTATCCTCCGAAGAGCCGCGAATGAATTCGGGTGCTCCAATTATAAATGCCACATCGTCTGGCTTCATGCCTGGAACGAGAGAGCAAATCAACGACTCGCGATTTTCCACGCATTCAGGCAGGCGCAGCCAACGAGACTCCGGACAAGACGAGTCACACACCTCATTGAAGACCATGAGGGCATATCTTTTGGGTCTAGAGCCTGTTATTAACTTTTGGGGAAGAGAGAAGACAGCATGAGGGTGGCAA